>JABIQT010000052.1 GCA_018667995.1 Candidatus Latescibacterota bacterium | reverse complement strand
GCCGGTGGTCGGCCCGCTGGTGGTCGAGGTGGCGGTGGATTCTCGGCCGCGCCCGTGGACGTGGATAATGAAGATCCGCATTTCTTTGCCAAATCACCACGATCGAGCATCATTGATCCGGGCGCCCCATTCTACATCCCCAAGGATATCAATATCGATTGGGAGGCGGAACTGGCTATAGTTATGGGAAAACCGGCTCTGGACCTGACCCTCGAAAATGCCCACGATTACGTGTTTGGATACAGCATCATATATGATGTTAGCCGACGAGGAGGCACGGGGCGCAGACCAGCGAACAAAATGTTCCCAGGTGTGAACTGGTTTCGAGGTAAGAGCAGCGATCGTGCGGCTCCATTTGGACCCTATATTGTGCCTAAGGAGTTTATAAAGCACGATGATCTCAAGATCATGACAAGAGTAAATGGTGTAACCAAGCAGGATGGTAACACGAAAGACATGATCTACGATGAGGCGCACATGATAAGATTTCTCACATCCGTTTTGACGCTCTATCCAGGCGATCTCATTGCAACAGGTACGCCTGACGGCGTTGGAAGAGCACGCAACCCGCCGGAGTACCTCAGCCCTGGTGACGTGGTAGAAATCGAAATCGAAGGAATCGGTACACTAAGGACGCCCATGGAGGCCAAACCATAGGTGGCTGCCAGGTGAGACGGTGACATAACAACGCAGCATGGCTGGGAGAGATGCCTTCCGCCATGCTGCGTTGTGCTTTTTACGCCAATGCAAGATAACACTCGACTATTGCTGTTCAGGAGGGGTCATGAGGTTAGCCAGTCTGATTCTGATACTCGGTCTATGTTCTCAGGGAAGTTCCGAAGCGGCGGATACAAAAGTGATGCGTGTAGGCAACGTGATAGGCGATCCGGCTCCTGGAAGCGATCCCCATCACATGGTTCAAACGCAACGCTATTTCTCTAAACTGGTTCTGGAGAAGACCAACGGTGAAGTGGAGATCCGGTTTCTCGAGGGAAAATCACTGCCCGTATTCCAAATGGCATCCATGGTTAAGACTGGAGAAACCATAGATGCGACCAATGTGCCAGGATTCTTTCTGGTGCGTGTGCCCGAACTGAACGTACAGGCTATACCCTATCTCTTTGACGGCCTCGAACACGCGCGTCGGTTCCCCAGATCGAAGGCTGCCGAATATCTTGCTGAGAAGGTCGAGAAGGCCTACGATGCCCACGTGGTCTCGTTTCTGAAAATAGCGTCTACAGGAAGCTACAATTCCATGATGCCTATTCGGATGCCTTCAGATTTTGCGGGAAAGAAGATTGCTAATATCTGGGAGCTCTATGATCTGGCCATGTACGGGGAACACAAACCCGGTCTATTGAAGGAAGTCAGCTTTACAGATGCGGTAGGTGGGGCCATGTTCACCGGTGAGTTTGACGTGGCCATCGGGCTTCTTCAGAACAACCGAATCCAGAAACTGTACAGCTACTTCAAGCACAATACGGTGACACCGTTTCTATACAATATTTACTATACTTTCATCGTCAACAATGATTTCTGGAATGGCCTTACGGAGCAGCAGCGAAGAGCCATTGACGAAGCAGCCTATGAGACGGAGGCCGCAGCTATCAATTTCGCGGAGGACTCGGCCCGTAAACACTACCAGCTCTTGGAGAAAGAGGACATTCAGATGCACATGCAAACGTTTGACGAGCGTGCAGCCTGGAAGGATGCCTACCAAGAGCATGTAGTAGATTCGGTGATTAAGAATAGTGATGATCCGGATGGGACGAGACAGCTTATTCAGTGGATCAGAGAGCTCTCGCCCTAGAGAGGCAATGGCCATATAGGGGCGAAGTTGTAGCCCGTTGAGCCGAGCTCCATACTGTGCTCGAGACAGGATTAGGGAGTTGACCGTGGGGCCCAGAGCTTAAAGTACTCCGGAGACCATTTCCTGCAAAGGTAGGCGCTACTGCCCCTATTGGTAGCGCGTGACAGTTCGATCTTACGATCTAACCATGTCTCGACATCCGTAAACTGACTCAACTCTACTATGCTTACCGTGTCCCAGTTGTCCTGAGGGGCTATCAGCTCGAATGATTCCGCCGCCAGGATACTGTTCGACAGGGCGGTATCTGAGCGGCACAGCGAATCCTCCGAGTAGTCGGAGGTACTCGCTGGTGCATCTTCGGTTTTCGCTCTATTCCGTTGGAAATTGAGAACAACAATAACGTCCCTGTCGACACCCAATTCTGGGATTCGATGAGGATCGATATCGCGCTCCCCTGAGACCTGGTCCGGTTCACCGGATCCCGCTCTGTACGTTTGGAGGGCAGATCGCCTCGCCAGGTGGTACTCATAGTAACCATAGCGCCCATACGGTGGAGCCCTCTCCGCTTGGATCCAGGCTTCCGCCCCTGATAGCGACGGGAATTCTATTACCCAGAATCTCTCCCAATACTCCATAGGACTGATAAGACGATAGCCTTCCAAACGCATCATTTTATGCTCTTGGGCAACCGACAGCATTAGTTCGACATGCAATTGGGAATGGGACGCCTGAACGTCCTCGCACAGGTTGTACCAGGACGGTAGTCTTCCACCTTTCAAGAGTACAACCACGCTCTTTTCATCATATGTCAAAGAAATGTCTCTATGGTGATGGGTTCATGGATATAGTGGTCTGATAGGTTC
>JABIQT010000053.1 GCA_018667995.1 Candidatus Latescibacterota bacterium | reverse complement strand
TTTATGTCAGCCTGAAAGAAGGCAAAAGTTTCGGGATCCGGAGTTTCGTCCGGTTCAAGAATAAGCCCAATCAGTGCGGTAAGGTCCGTGACGTCAACTATGCCATCGTTCCCCGATAGGTCACCGCGCTCACCAATCTGTATGAAGGCATTCCAGACATCATGCGGAAGAGAATTGCTTTCGGGATCTGAGATGATACTCGCGGATACATCCAAAGCTATCTGATCACCATAGTTCAGCTGATCGGCCAGTTCATATATCAGCTGCATCAATACATGATGACCAGATTCGTCGCCCCCAGTTGTAGCACCATTCAGGCTGACCATCAATACTCTTGTCACACCTGCGGCCGGGTTGCTGGTCGAAATCTGGAAGTTTGGTTGGTGGTTGATGGCGCCCTGGAATTCAGCCCCGGTGCCCGCCTCAATGTCAAACTGCACACCTGCGGCGTCTTCGCCCTGCTCCAGGTCGATTGACACTTCCACCGAGACCACATCACCGGGGCCACCCGCTGTATTTTCGACGTGCAGTTGATTGGGGGCTATATGCTGGCCCGTCGTGTTGATATGTTTGCTCCAGCCCACATCGTTACCACCGTCACCTGGTGCTGATAAAACGACAATGCGAGTCCAGAAAGATCCATCCAATCCTGGAGGCAGTGCCTCTCCGGTGACGTTAAGAAATTCAGTCGCCTGGTTGACAATGTAATCTTCATTCCAAAGACTATCCGGCATGAAAGCAATCCCACCGGGATTTGGCCGGGAGGAAGGAGCTAATGTGATCAGAAGCTTGACTGTCTCAGTTTCTTGCGGCGATTGTTCTGGATCGGATACTTCAAACGTAGCCTGCATATGGTATACTGTGTCACCTGTGCTTGCACTCGGCACAGTCCATATCATCGCATCCCATGTGACTTCATCCACACCGAAGTTCGAGATAGGTTCCTGGTCTCCAGTGTCCAGCTGACCATCGGCTTCGACAATCGTCAAAATCTGATCGAACATAGCGCTATCGTATGTGAAGGTATGGCTGGTCTTACTAGTGCCCGCAGCCCCATCGGCTGCAAAGATACGCCGGCGATAGTAGCCGCCTGCAAAATCCGGAGGAAAAGCACCGGACGTAGCCTCCCAGCCACCTGGCCCCGTCACCACACCAAACTGCCCCCAGTAGATCGAATCGCCTGGCAGATCCCCGAATGACACAGAAAGAGGTACCAACTGCGTATACATGTATATTCCGGTATCGTCGTCCTGAGGATCCGAACCCGGAATGAATGATACCATATTCCAGCCGCCATCGAATTCATTTCCCTCCTGAATCGGCCAGATCTGACTCTGGAATTCAGATTCCGTAGTGATCCCTAAAAGTGAAAGAGAGTTATCGTTGCCTGCCACATCTGAGAAAAGCTGCAACTCGACAGAGTTACTATTTATCTGACTCGTGTCACGAATCTTGAAGGTAACAGCTGTCTCCGGAGGTGCCTGCGGCCATGCAACGTGGATCATATTGTCGGACCGGACCGAATCCAGAGTAACCATGACCATATGAGAAGCGCCGGCCTGCACATTGATACTGACGCTCGTCGGAGTGATAGCTCCATATTCTGAGAGAAGAGTCAGATCTCCGACATATCCCGTGGCTTCATGAGTTTCACTCCCTTCGGGCCCTGTGGCCTCGACGGGGGTGATATAAATTGGGAAAGCCTCGTTGGGATTTGCCGTACAAGGCACGGAGATTTCAAACCGATTTGCTTCAGTGCCGAATTCAGAAGAGTTAACCACCATAATATCGGGGGCATTGGGTCCACTTGGATCAAATACACCATAGCCAGTCGCCTGGATTTCTACACGCGTGCCCGAGGCTACCTCACTTATAGATACAATAACTTGATCGATTCCAGACCCCAGAGCGGTAAAAGACGATGGAGTAATAAGAACCGGTTCACCAGATCCGGCGACATAGGCCGAGAGCGTTATTGTTGCAGCTGACGGCGGTACAGTGGGGCTCCAATTCGCATCATTAGCAATGACCGAAATCTCAAACAGTCCCTCGAGCTCAACGATCGGCGGTCCGACTATTGTGAACGCAGCAACGGGTTCGCCCGGATTGCCAGCTTGAGCCTGATGCCCGCCGACCATCACGGCTGCAAGCAAGCAGCACGAAAACAGAAAACGCTTGGTCATATTTGAATCCTTTCGCGAATTCGAATGCCTGTACTAAAAGGTAGAATACTTAGCAAAATCCTGTAGGTGACCTTCCTTAAGGAGAAAGGCCAGTCCGATAGCAGAAGCGGCAGGGGATGCCGCAAGTCCAGAACTTCATGTGTGAGAGATCCTTCTCTTACTTACCATAATAATAGTCGATGTCAATACCAAAATCAGTGACGGCGGTCACTACAACCCAAATTAAAGCACTTCGCTTGTCAACGGGCGGCATGGAGGAACGTATCATTAGCCTTTCTACGGTAATCACATATCACATAATGCCCGCCTGCAGGACCAGCTATTACTCCAGTCGGTAATTGGGCGCTTCTTTCGTAACTTCAATGTCATGAGGATGACTTTCCCGTAGACCGGCAGATGTCATTTTGACGAAGCGCGTCTCTGTTCGCAGGCCTTCGATGGTACGCACACCGCAATATCCCATGCCTGACCGGACGCCACCCACGAGCTGATAAACATATCCTGAAAGGGAGCCCTTGTAGGGGACACGACCTTCAATACCCTCGGGTACAAGTTTGTTAGTGTCCTCCGCAGAAGATCCCTCATTGACCGTATCCTGAAAATAGCGATCCTTGCTGCCCTTCTTCATTGCATCAAGAGAACCCATACCGCGATAAACTTTGAATGTGCGTCCCTGGTAAATGATGTTTTCCCCAGGCGCTTCATCCGTCCCAGCAAAGAGAAATCCCACCATGACAGAACTGGCGCCCGCTGCGAGGGCTTTGGCAATATCTCCTGACATCCGTATACCACCGTCCGAAATAACAGGCACCCCATCCTTATCACCCACGGCTGCACATTCCATTACGGCGCTAACCTGGGGCACGCCTACACCTGCCACCACCCTGGTGGTGCAAATTGCCGAGGGTCCAATGCCTACCTTCAACGCGTCTGCCCCAGCCTCGATGAGATCCTTGGCAGCGTCACCTGTTCCTATATTCCCGGCTATGAGCTCCACATCGGGGAATTCCCTCTTCAAGGTACGGACGGCCGACAGGACCTTCTGGGAATGGCCGTGCGCAGTATCCACTACAATGACATCCGCAGATTGATCTATGAGGCGAGTGGCTCGTTCCATCATATCCTGCCCTACTCCTACCGCCGCTCCAACGCGCAATCGGCCGAGATCATCCTTGCAGGCCAGCGGGTACTTTCGCCGTTTCTCGATGTCCTTAACGGTAATCAATCCCTTCAGCATGCCCGCATCGTCCACTATGGGTAACTTCTCAATACGGTGCTGCTGAAGAACCGACAGGGCGTCTTCAAAGGAAACACCAACCCGGGCGGTTATTAGGTTTTCAGAGGTCATAGCTTCATTGACCGACTGATCCAGGTCCTTTTCGAACCTCAGATCACGATTGGTCAAAATCCCGACTAACTTTCCGCCGTCCGTTATGGGAACTCCGGAAATTCGATATTTGGCCATTATTTCTGTGGCGGTTCGTACGCTCTTATCGGGGGAAAGTGTTACGGGATCAGTGATCATACCACTCTCAGAGCGCTTGACCTTTTCCACCTCATCGGCCTGTTCTTCGGGCGTCAGGTTCTTGTGAATGATCCCGATCCCACCTTCCTGTGCCATTGCTATGGCCATCCTGGATTCTGTTACAGTATCCATGGCCGCACTGATCAAGGGGATATTTAGCGTTATATTTCGGGTGAATCGGGTACTCATATCCGTTTCTCTGGGTAGAACGTCCGATTTCGCCGGAATGAGAAGGACATCGTCAAACGTCAAACCCTCGCCTACAATACGATCCATGTAACCCCGCCTCCCTAGTTTTCGAAGATACTGCCCATCATGTCGCTGTAGGATGTGGTACCATTGACATCATGTTTACTCAAACGTGAATTCTGATGAAGCCCTTCCAGAATAAACTCCATGGACACCGCCACTGAATCATTTGAGCTCGGATTCATGTGGCTCACAGCAAGGTCCTTCAAACCTGGGACCCGATTCAGCGATTCGAAATAAGCACCGTCATCCATCATATCGGAGACCTTCGTCGTATTGTTGCTTTCAAACCAGGCGAGTATGTCCTGATATGGTGTCTCCGGTCCGGCCTCGGTCTCACTAGCCTCGTAAGCATCGGGAAAATGCTGTCGGAAGACCTCCTTGACCGCACGCCCAATCAATAACTCTGATACCTTGCCGGCCCCCTCCTGCTCGCCCTCGTAGACCAGTTCCAGCTTGCCGGTCATGGCCGGCACTGCCGCAATCAGGTCGCAGATCCGCACCGTGGCTTCGCTTGCGCTCAGGATCGTGCTCCTCTTCTCTACGTTACTAATCATATTTTCCATGGCTGCAATGGAAAGGCGGGTGCTGACTCCGGACTTCTGATCTATGAACTCGCTTGTGCGCGCCTGAAAAGCGACCTCTTCAAGGATCTCCCTGACGAAATCTGGTGTGGTAATCAGTGCAGGCGAGTCGCGCTCAATCCATGCTTCTTGATTGGTGATCGCCATGGCATGCTCGCGATCCTGCGGATAGTGTGTCAGAATCTGGGAATCGATTCGGTCCTTCAGCGGCGTTATGATGCTACCCCTATTGGTATAATCCTCTGGATTCGCGGAAAACACGATCATTAAATCCAGAGGGATCCGCACGGGGAAGCCACGGATCTGAATGTCCTTTTCCTCCATGATATTCAAGAGGCCTACCTGGATTCTCGGCTGCAAGTCGGGCAATTCGTTAATGGCGAATATGCCCCTGTTCATACGGGGAACGATACCGAAATGGATGACACCCTCATGGGCATAGTGAAGACGAAGTGAGGCTGCCTTTATGGGATCTATGTCTCCAATCAGATCGGCGATGGTAACATCTGGCGTTGCCAACTTCTCACCGTACCTGCTCTCTCTCGCTATCCACTCGATCGGGGTATCGTTACCGTGTGCCTCCAGCTGATCAGCCGCAAACTTACTGATGGGGTCAAAGGGGCTGCTATTGACTTCGCAGCCTTTTACGATGGGAATACGATCGTCCAGCAGATTTACGAGACTGCGCAGGACTCGAGTTTTTGCCTGTCCACGCAAACCAAGCAGGATGATATCGTGTCTCGAAAGTATAGCGTTTTCAAGCTCTGGTATTACCGTGTCATCATACCCGATAATCCCGGGAAACAAGACTTCACCTGTCTTCAATTTTCGCATCAGGTTGGCGCGCATCTCGTCTTTGATCGATCGAACTTGGTAGCCGAAGTCCTGCAGGGCCCCGACTGTCTCCAAAGCACTATAATCCAGGTCTGTCATTCAATGGCCATCCAGGAGCTTTTGTGGTTTCACTATACACGTTTTCTGTCCCATGGAATAGGGCACGTATTCTATTATTTAGGGCAGGAACTGTCAACCTCTTTCTCCCACTCCAGCACCTGTCCTAAACGACCCAGTTTACCGTTGACACGATAGGTCGGTGCAACTATGTTAGGCCACCATCGTTCTTGGACAATGAACCCCATTCATTCTATTGTGTTTTGGCGTCCAGGTATCAGGTGTCATACCCGAGCCTTCCCGGCAACTGATCTGCGCCACCACCTTGAACCACTCGTGTGATTGAGCTATGGAAAAAAAACGAAAACACGAACTAATCATACTGACGATACTCGTGCTTACGCCAGTCCTTATTGTTGCCGCCGAATTCCAGTTTAACTGGTTTGAGCATATGGTCGGATCCTATCTCGAATCGAACAATGCTAATCGGGAAAGACTGGCAAAGTTTATCGAACAGGATACTCGAAGTTTCGAGGCAACAAAAGCTCTCGAGAGGATTATCACGCAGAAGGCAGCTGTTGTTGAAGATGAGCAGAAAGTGCCCGAATCATCGGGAGTTGTGGACATTGTACGACTGGACAAGAACCGCCGTATGATCATGACCACCGATCAATTCAAAGCTCTTCATAGGAAGGTTGCCAGATCAGGCCGCTCGATACCACAGGTGAAACTGGCGGCTCGGATGTCCTGGAACGATTCCTGGGAACGCTCGATTCTCACACGACCGAGCTGGATCCAGCGTGGTGCTCTCTATTTTGTAGACGCTGAGAACACCATATTATCTGAGGCGCCACTCTCTGCTGAACTCTATGATCTCTTCGATGTCTATGGCATGGGGACCCCCGAAGACTCACCATTCAGCCAGGGCAAGGTCAGAATTTTCGGCCCTGATAGATTTTTCATGGCGCTCAAACGGCTTCCATCCACTATTCGTGATCAGATCGTAACGCCGGCCCGTCTCCCCTCATTGGAATCCACCGCCCGGCGTGTGGGCTTGACAGCCGTTAAGGGACGAGGAAAAGCTGATCTTTTGATCGAAACCTCTATTCAGGACCATATCGAAGTCACCACCCTTCCGATCCCGGGCTTGATCCACAAAGAGCTGATCTCAAAACTCGATGGCGGGGCTCTGTAATATGGTATTTCGAATTCTAAAATGGACGGTGTATGGCGGGTCGGGGCTCTTGTTTCTTGGCGCTGTGGCGGTTCTCGTCTTGTTCAACGACCTTACAGCCTCCGTACCACAACTACCGAGACAGTTGGACGATATATTCGGCCAGCCAACGCGGATTTATGGCAACGATTCCGAGGGAAAACCAGTGCTGCTGCATACCCTGGGGGGAAACCAGCGTGTGGATCTTCAGCGGATGACGCAACACTTTCGGGATGCGGTCGTCGCCACAGAGGATGCGGGGTTTTACGATCACCGTGGCATCGACAAACGCGGAATGATCCGTGCGCTCCTGGCCAATCTGCAAACGGGCAGCTACGGACAAGGCGCCAGCACCATAACGCAGCAGTTAGCAAGACACCTCTTTTTTACGAAGGAAAAACAGTGGCTTAGGAAACTCCGCGAGATCACGGCATCTATGCAGATCGAAACGCGATATTCCAAGGATGCCATTCTATCCGCATACGTCAACAACATGTACTATGGCGCCGATGCCTATGGTGTGGAGGAGGCTGCTCAGAGATTTTTCAGTAAACACGCCGATGATTTGACACTCGGAGAGTCAGCCTTGTTGGCTGGCCTACTACAGGCCCCAAGCCGCTTCAATCCCTATTATCATATGGACCGTGCCCTGGAGCGGCGAAAGATCGTGCTCAACAGTATGGTCTCTAACCATTTTATCACTCAAGAACAGGCCCGATTGGCTGAAGGCGAAGATCTCGTCTTGAAAGGTACGAGTATCGGACCTCCCCATGGGCCGTTCTTCATCGACTATGTGCGCGACGTCATGGTGGAGAAATACGGTAGCAATCTGGTCTATAATGGTGGTCTGCATATTTACACAACGATGGATGTTGAACTCCAGACTATTGCGGAAGAGGCAATCCGAGTACGTTTGGCTGAACTGGATTCTCTCGTTGGAGATCCCGTTTACGCGACATCGTCCCGAACAAAGCAGCACGACGCCCTGGAAGCAGCCCTGGTATCCGTCGATGTGAAATCGGGAGCTGTTCGCGCTCTTGTCGGCGGACGGGACTATACCAACAGTGAATACAATCGTGCTGTACAGAACCTCCGGCAACCCGGATCTGGCTTCAAACCTTTCATATACCTCGCCGCCATCGACAAACTGGGATACTCACCAGGCACTCTGGTGGTCGACGAACCGATTTCATTTACAACGGAAGTCGGAGACGAATGGGAACCAAAGAACTTCTCCCGATGGCACCGCGGACCTATTATCCTCAAATGGGCCCTGATGCGATCGGTCAATGTTATTTCGGCTAAGCTCATTAGCGAGGTAGGGCCTCAATCGGTGGTCGACTACGCAAAGCGGATGGGCATAACCAGCGAGCTGAATCCATACCTTTCGCTGGCGCTCGGAACGACCGGTATCGCTCCCATCGAGATGGCCTCAGCCTATTCGGTTTTTGCCACCGGAGGAAAATACTATCCGCGCTACCTGATCGAACGCGTCGAGGACTCCGAAGGTAAAGTCATTGATGAGATGACGGTGACGGGTGAGCAGGTAATCAACCGACAGTCTGCCTATCTGATGCTTGATATGCTCCGCGGTGTCCTTTTGCGTGGGACGGGTGTCGGCATACCTTTGAGGTACGGTTTCACGGTGCCGGCAGGTGGAAAGACGGGCACGTCCAGCGAGTCCATGGATGTCTGGTTTAATGGTTTCACGAGGGAACTGGCCACATCCGTGTGGGTAGGTTACGACGATTCGAGACCCGTGCAACCAATGATGGGAAGAGAAACAACGGGAGCATCAGGGGCCATACCGATCTGGGCACAATTCATGAGAACGGCAACAGACAGCCTCACTGCTCGGATTGAGAAGCCCCGGGAGATACCACTTGAACCGGAAGAAGCCGAAGAAGTCTATCGGGAGAGGTTTGAGTTTCCGATTCCCGTTGGAATAGAGTTTACTCAAATGGACATCAATTCGGGTGGTCCGCCCGCCAATCCGGATTCGGTTCTTACCGTTGCCATGCGTGGTGCCATACCGAAAATCGCTGTACCCGAAGAGGAGCCCTCCTCCGGCCTGACAGGATTGCCGTAGATAGCCGAGCGGTTGGTCTTTCGGAGAGAATCGTTACTAAAGACTTCTGGGCACGCGCCTCAATTGCAGGACGGCAATTGTAGTCCATGCCAGCACGCGCAGATCGAGCCAGAGAGACCACTGTTCGATGTATTTGAGATCCAGGGCGACTTTTGTTTTTACGTCTGCGAGCGATACATCGTACTTATGGTCCGTGTGTATCTGGGCCCAGCCTGTTATACCAGGACGCGCAGTTAATCTTGCCTCGTAATTGTCAACTTCACGGCGCAACCGCTCCACGAAGTATGGCCTTTCCGGGCGAGGTCCCACCAGCGACATTTCTCCCCAGATCACATTGATAACCTGAAGCGTTTCATCCAGACCAAATCGCCGCATGAACCTCCCTACGTGCGTTGCACGGGGATCTGGAATAGTGGCCCATACCGGGCCAGTGGTGTCTTCCGCACCATCATGCATAGACCGGAGCTTCAAGAGGACAAAAGGCTTGCCCCGCTGGCCTATCCGAGTCTGCCTGAATATCACGGGCCCCTTTGATTCCATCCTTATCAAAATAGCCAGAACAATCCAGAGCGGAATCAGGAGCGGCACAGAAAGCAACGACAGTACGATATCCATACCGCGCTTAGCGGACAGACTGAGCCCACGGGGAAGCGGTCCGAGCGGAATGGAAGGGACCGACTCTCTCGGTCCTTCAGAGGCTGTGCGCTGGGATTTATGCTGGAGGCTCATTCTCGCTTCGACAGGTCCCTTCGTTTGCTGCTCGCTTGCTGCGTATCTGCGCGACAGACGCAGATTCTGTTAGGAATTCGGAACACGGTCGCACCGATTGCCCGCGTGTTTGACGACTACCTCAACCAGCTGACTTGCCATGTCTTCGATATCCGGTTCTGGATTAGCTTTAAGTACAGTCCCAATCCAATCCATAGGCAACGCATCAATTCCATGAAGCGTGCCTGCAATCATCCCAACAACACCTGCGATCGAGTCGTTGTCCCGTCCGGCATTGACCGCCAGGGGTATAGCCGCCTTCGGATCTCCATCGACCCACTTCAGTATTGCCACCGTGAAAGCCAGCATTTCAGCAGGATCGCATGGCGTGGATCGGATCAACTGTTCGTGCATGTCGGCGATCAGTTCTTGCCTAGTTTTGGCCTGCTTGGCCACATCGATTGCCCGCTCTATGTAGCGTCCACAGACTCTACCAAATATCTGCCTGCCGCTAAGGTTATAGGGGTCATAGTCGGCCCCTGAAAGTACCGAGTCGACCGAAGCCCCATCCCGCATGGCCCGGGCCACGAATACCGTGGCAAGAGCCGTTGCGTCGCGCGCATAGCCCAGATCAAAGAAGGCAAGTCGGTAGGCTAAATCGTAGGCCGCCTCTTCGTTACCCTCAAAGACAAAACCTACGGCCGGTAGCGTGATGAGCCCACCACACACCATTTCTCCACCATAGAACCCGTGCAGACCTGGATAGTCGTATCCTGTTCCACCATTTTTGATGAAAGATCTGCCTACGGCAGCCCACTCCGAATACCATTCCTTCTCGAGACTACCATCTTTCGCATTGGCATGGCACGCAACAAACCTGCTCGCAAGACTGATTGGGGTAAGGTCTGATGCTTCTTCCAGAATGAGACGCACCGCGAGCAGTTTCAGTCGGGTATCATCGGTGTAGCTGCCTGGAATAGCGTCGGGCTCCCAAACATACGTCGGATTTGGTGGCATTGTATACGGCAACAGGCTATCGACCCAACCGTGCGTTTCTGAAATTCTATGTGGCGCCCACATCTCCACGGGACCACCCATGGCGTCGCCAATGGCGGAGCCGATGAGACCGCCCCGTATCTTTCCCAGTGTATCCATCACTCCAATACCATACTTGCGAACGTTACGGCCTGTTGCGTGTCGCTGTCGGCCGCCTGACCATATTTCAGCAACCTAGCCTGCGTGGCATTTACCAATGTCATCATCGTGTAGATCGCGGGATACCCACAGACCCGGCGTTGATCCTGATCTTCACATATATGACGAAACAGCGATTCCTCGTCCAGCGATTCCACGTGGCCGAGCAGTCTCATATCCGCCTCCTGCACCTTTTGGAGCCAGCTATCACTCAATGCTTCCTCGTCCCCGAAATGCTGACCGATATGGGCAAGGTCCACACCAGCGATCACGCATACACGTTTACCACTTGCGCGAATAGCCTCCTGAAGCGCCTCGACGAAGCCTCGGAAGTGAGGGTGGTCTGCAGGTGATTCGCCTGCCAGAACCAGTTCATGAAAAGAGCCGCAGAGGACAGGTACGATCATGGCATTGGATCCGGATCCCAGCAAGTGCTTCAGGAACACCACCTGGAATTCTACTGAATGCTCATCACGATGGAGGAACTCGTCCTCCAGAACATCAAAGGGGCAGGCCTCCTGGACACGGGACACAAACTCGGAGTCCGTCCGAACCGTGCCGAGGGGTGTATCATAATCTTTGGCAGTCATAGAATACATGTGTCGGGGGCCGGCATGTCCAATCCCCAATATCACGAATAGGTCCGCATCAAGCGAGGTTGCAAGCTCCCTGTATGCCCAGGCATAACAGGAGCCACCTCGATTAAAATCAATATGAGGAGCTATGAGACCGGTGACGGTGCCGTCTAATTTGCGGTCCGGCAATTCTCCTGGCCCCTCGGCGGACATATAGAATGCCTCCAACTCCTCGCGCAATGCGGCGGGATCTTCGGAGTATGCACCTCCCGCGTGGGTGGCCATTCTCACTGAACTCTGACGGAACCTACTTTCCATTTCTGAACGGGCAATTCGGAAGTTCTCACTGTCAAGGAACAGGCTGCTATCGAGCTCATCGACCAATTCCGCAAGCTGCTCGGCGGAAACGGAAATCCCATTCTCACGGACAAACTCACTGTGAATCTCGGATACGGAGCGACTGCCATCAAAAAGCCGCAGAAGGGCTATCACCGCTGGGTTGATGAATATAGGTTGTGAGGCAAAATGGTCGGGGTCACGTAAACACACAGCCTCCTGTCCTTCGTAGGATACCGGAAATGCTTCGATATTTCGTAGCTTGGGGAACTGAGGAGATTCAGAGGGCATGACAATCTCCTACTGGTTGTTGGATGTATCTGGTGGGCGCCCGGGCGCTTTGTCGATTTTACCGGCTTTTATTTCGCAATCCAGGCAGGCAAAGGTATCCGGATCGAGACATTCCATATGGAAAGACCTGCCGCACACAGAGCACAGACAAGCTTGGTCGGTTCCGATGATTTCATCACAATCAGGGCAAACTGTCACGGATACCGGCTGAAGGCCAGATTCATCTGTCACTGGTAAACCTCCAGATAAGCACGATCCATTCTTGACCGATAGTGAACCCGATGGTAGTCGGCGCTGGGCATTCTCAAATACAGTCCATCCGAACGCGATCCCCAGTATGCATCTGGTCGCGTAAATACGCCGGCTAAAGCCACCATTGACGGCACAAAAGGTAGCTCGCAGGACACCGCCAAGTCAAGCGCTTTCTGGGTCGAAAACAGCGTCATCCCCAGTCGGTTTGGCCCCGGATTCCTCCGTATGAAAATCGATGGCCTCCCGAATGGCAGGAATCAAGAAAACTTCGTCGAGAGGAAACTGGGAGAAAGCCCTTGCGATCACAGAAAGGCGCCCATCCGGATCGAGACGTTTGTTCACAATAATGTGATAGTCCTCTCTGTAGCGACACAGTCCACCATCGCCATCCAGTTTGCCATACTTGATGGTCACGCTCAATCTTTCGGCGAGATTCTCAAATTCTTGGAGGAGTGTTTCACTATTCATAATTGGGAGATTCCCGACGCCCGAAAAATCAACAAAGTGCACTGTTCTCGGTGGAAAAAGGGCTTGACAATGAAATGGCGGCCATCTTAATTTAACGTGCTTCAAAACAGCGGGCAATGGAAAGATTTTCGCTGTTTCGTGCGGGAGTAGCTCAGCGGTAGAGCATCACCTTGCCAAGGTGAGGGTCGCGAGTTCAATCCTCGTCTCCCGCTTTTAGGGCGGCATAGCCAAGTGGCTAAGGCACAGGATTGCAAATCCTTGATCCCCGGTTCGAATCCGGGTGCCGCCTTGTTGAGGATTTCATAAAAGCCGCCGGTTATGCGACCGGCGGCTTTTCATATTGAAACCAGAAGCACACCGTCTGAGCACATGAGCGAGAGCTTGTTGCCGTGAATCACCGAGACCTCTTGCTGCATCCGCCCTGGATGCCACTCATGCGCTCGAAGCGCCCGAAATTTAGGTCCCGCGAAGCACAGTTCCACATATCCGCGTCGCGCCACAATGCCGCAAATGAAGTTGTAAGCCGACCGACAGTCCCAATGCTCTGTCACAACGGATTGAGCAGCAGTTGGTGCCGGGAAGTAAGTCGCTCGCGAAGCGT
>JABIQT010000054.1 GCA_018667995.1 Candidatus Latescibacterota bacterium | reverse complement strand
TCGCGGATAAATCGTTCCAGGAAAAGAGTATAGAAAAACTTGAAGAGATCGCTGGTCAGGGGCGCTCTATACTTATGGTAAGTCATAATACGGATACTATTAAGTCGCTCTGCAGCCGGGTCATTCTACTGTCCAAAGGGAGGATGATAATGGACGGAAACCCAGAGGAGGTGGTGGCCTGCTATCAAGAACAGTCGAGTAAGCATGGACCACAGAGCGACGAATAGAATCAGAATGACAGCCAGCAGGACACTATGAGGTTTGTAGAGGCTACTTGAAGGAACATGAAATCAAGATGACAACTCTTCGGAAAAGGATACTCTTTATCCAACCCAACGTGCGCCCGCCTGGAGGGGCAGAGGCGTTGGCTGCCTGGATGATTGAGGCGTTGAAAGATGAATATGATCTTACTTTACTGACATGGACACCGGTCGATCTAACTGTTCTAAATCGTTTCTACGGAACCTCACTTGGCCCATCGGAGTTCGAAATCTGCTTTGTGCCGTCCATGATACGACACATTGTGAATCTCATTCCAGATCGCTGGGCAATGCAGCGCAATGCCGTTCTAATGCGGTGGTGCAAGTCAATACGAAACCGATACGATCTTCTCCTGTCCGCTAGCAATGAGATCGATTTCGGAGGTCCAGGCATTCAATACATACACTATCCCTATCAGGAATTAAACTGGAGTCGGGAACCTCGTCATCAACGTGGTATGGCACGCCTAATCTCCTTTATCAAAACTAGGATTCGCCCCTGGCGCATCATTTCCGGATTTTCATTTGACCGAATGCTCAAGAATAAGACACTTGCCAACTCAGAATGGACACGCGGCGTAATTCGCGAAGTTTACGGTCTCGACGCCACTACGGTATATCCACCGGTTCCGGGTTGTTTTCCCGAGGTGCCATGGGAGAAGAAGGAGATAGGGTTTGTATGCATCGGCCGTCTTGCGACTGATAAGAGATTCGAGGAGCTGATTGACATTCTCATGGAGGTGCGAACTACTGTACCGGAAATTCATCTGCACATTATTGGTTCCTCCGTGGAATATGATCGGGACTGCTACGAGCGTGTTCGAAAAAAAGTCGAAGAAAATGAACAATGGGTTTTTCTACATGAAGATGTCTCTCGGGAGAAGCTTACGGACTTAGTATGTCGGCATCGTTATGGCATTCATGGCCTGATAAATGAACATTTTGGTATTGCGGTGGCAGAGATGATGCGCGGCGGCTGCATCGTTTTTGCGCCCGATAGTGGCGGGCAGGTGGAGATTCTCGGAAATGAGGAGCGTCTGCTCTACCACACGGCCGAAGATGCAGCGCGAAAGATTGTCCACGTTTTGAGTCAGCCGGAGGTAGAAACCGAGATTCGAGATCAGCTCGAATTGAGAAAGGACCTATATACGGTAGATCAGTTCACCCAGCGGATTCGCGAAGTGGTTGGGGAATTCCTTGCCGATGGAGTTTAGATAAACATGTCTACAAAAGAAAGAATCCTAATCTTAACCCCGGTGAAAGACGCTGAGGAATATCTTGATACCTACTTCAAGAGTCTCGCCTCCCTGTCCTATCCGAGCGATCTCATCTCGCTTGGATTTCTGGAAAGCGACAGTGCGGATGGTACATTTAGTGAACTGGAGAAGAGACTTCCCGATCTGAGGGAGAAATATAGAAAAGTTGGACTATGGAAGAGAGATTTCGGATACAGAATTCCTCACGGAGAGCAGCGATGGATCGGAGAAATTCAGGCACAACGCCGGTCTGTTCTGGCAAAGAGCCGTAATAATCTGCTCTTCAGGGCGCTTGATGACGAAGATTGGGTGCTGTGGTTAGATGTTGATGTGGTAGAGTATCCTGAAGATATCATCCAGTCCCTTCTGGAAACTGAAAAAGATATCGTTCAGCCGAATTGTGTGATGGAATATGGTGGCAATTGCTTTGATCTGAACGCGTGGCGAGATAAAGGTAAAACGCACCTGCACGACCTAAGAGCCGAAGGGGATCTCGTCCCGATACACGCCGTGGGTGGCACGATGCTCTTGGTCAGAGCGGACGTTCATCGGGAGGGGTTGATTTTCCCCGCATATTTCTACGGCACCAGGAATCAAAGAATTCGTAGGGTCAACTTCTTTCTTGTCTCGAAAAAGAAGCTCCTAAACGACGGTTTCCGCGTTCTATCAAAGCTGTTCAAGGGAGGGTACCAGGGGGAAGTCGAAACCGAAGGACTGGGAATGATGGCACATGATATGGGGTATGAGTGTTGGGGAATGCCAAACCTCGAGATACGACATCGATGAGTCGTTTGACGGATGATGGCCTGCGCCGTCAAAACAGCTGTGTCCTCCCGGGCGGTTTCTTCGACGCTGCCTCTTTATTGGAGTTGGAATGCCAACGGCAGACCACCGCGAGGTAGTTGCCTGAGCAGTTAGTGCCGCGAATCGTAATCAGCGGGAGGGCGAAAGGTCCCGCTGGGGGTGCATCTTAGCGAATTGTGAGCTTTTGAGTCGGGAGCCGAAGTTAATTCGGCGACTCCGAGAGGGATGAATCTGTATGAGTGCCGAAGGAGAGAGTCGAACTCTCACGGGCATAAGCCCACTGCGCCCTGAACGTAAAGACCAGATATTTCTGTAACCCAAAGTACCCCAGTCAAATAGCGGTATTTAAAGAAGTTGCAAGAGTTTCAGAGCCTGTCCACTGTGTCCACATAACCCACCAAATGACACCATTTTCATACAAAACTGCACAAAAACTGCACAGTTACAAAGTTAGAAGATAACAGACAAGTCGGATGGAATTCAAGTTATTATTGCAAAGGACCGATGTATTGCGCTCCGCTTCAATATCTTCCGGTATGCACTGATTAACAGGACTGAGCTGCGGCAACTATTTGTTGACTGTACGCGGGGCAAGTTCCAGATCGACATCTAAGTAATCATCACCATGTTTTGC
>JABIQT010000055.1 GCA_018667995.1 Candidatus Latescibacterota bacterium | reverse complement strand
TCAGTCTGAAATGTACCCGTCGAGCCTGATCTCATTCCTCACGCTCACGGCCCTGGCGCTGGTATGCCTGTACGAGAAAAGCCTTCAGATCCGGATCCTGTCGATCCGGAAACTCCTTCAATCCCCGCTCGCCCCATAGGATAGCGACTTCGTACTTCCCGGCCTCTTCGTAGGTTTCCGCGATGGACAGGAAAGAGGCGGGCTGCGACAAATCTTTCTGTTTTATCTTTACGAGATCTTCGATGTTTTCGGACTCACGCGCCAGAGATTCCATAATGTAGGATAGACGAAAACGGCGGCCGAACCGAGCTGGAGGATCATCACTGGGTTTAAGCACGGGCATTTCCGACCAGGTCGCTTCTGCCAAAGCCCGGTACTCGGATAGACCTACATCTGTCAGCACATCGGCATAGGTAGCCATCACGTCATGGAAAAGATCCCAAACCGGATTCAGGCGCCACTCAAACAGACGGTGAGCAAGCACCTTGGGCTCCGGTGATGCTGCCCTGCAGACCGTCAGATGCAGATCTTGGAGGTGGAAGAGGACATCGTCAAATCTCTCGTCCCGCTGCTCTAACGTTACGAGCACTTTTTCAATGGCATCCAATGCATATTCTGTGAGTTCGTAAGCGGCAGCAGTCTGGCCGTCTTCGGATAGATCCAGTAGCGCAGAAAGCATGCTGTTCAGGCGCTCGATATAGGAATCGGTAACTGCACCTTCTTGCCCGCCTTCATCCGTGATGGTGTCGATCAACGCGTGAATCGCACTGATGTCAGCGCCCTGGGAGCTACCCGATCCGGCGATCTTGAAAAGCAGGCGTTCTTGAAGGTGTTCATCTTGTTCTGCCTGATCCATGATCAGTTCGATTAATGCGGCCCTGTCCTGAAGCGCCAGGTACATCTTGATGGCCTCAGATGGCATCGTTCTGGCGTGTTCCACAGGCGTTGCAGGTACGGCGCCAGACTCGGTAAGCCAGGTGAGACCCACCGCGACCGTATGCTTGCAGAAGCTCTGCTTGCCGGCGGGGCACGTACACTCATGGTCCAATTCCTGACCCGACAGACGTAATTGGACAGAGTACTCGTACAACCCAAGAACCTTGGCCCTGATCGAGTTGTGATCTTCAAGAAGTCCGTATACTTGACCACGTTCGAAGTATTTATGCCCATCCCTGAAAGCGCGAAAACCGCTGTGCTCGCGAATGGTCTCCTGTGTCAGCAAATCGGCAAAAACAGACGACATCACCG
Organism: Candidatus Latescibacterota bacterium; assembly: GCA_018667995.1. GTDB lineage: Bacteria > JAAXHH01 > JAAXHH01 > JAAXHH01 > JABIQT01 > JABIQT01. Next base: position 1,402 of record JABIQT010000055.1, on the reverse strand, counting down.
GACCTCATTTTTAAATGATTCTGGAATTACCACAATGGTAATCTTTTTGTGCTATTACGCCAACAGTTTCCATTCCAGGAATACAATCCAAGCCGCCTATGACGCCACTCTCGGCCCGTCTACATAATCCAGGAACATATTTCCAATATCGGCTTGATCTGTATCACCCGCGTGCACTACGACACGCCAGCGAAATGTCAACGAATCGCCGGCAGCTATATGATAGTCGTCCCTAAACATCCAGCAATTCGGTGCGAATAGACCGTATCCGCGAACATGCCAGGTAGTCGGATAGCGCAAGTTGTCCGGATGGTCGAATACGGCAAATCCGGCTTCTTCATCGCGGACCGGTCCGTAGTAATCCATCCAGTGTGATGGTTTTGACCAGCATCCGGTTTCGTCAGTCGCACCATAAGCATTACGCATTTGCCCGCTGACCGCAGCGTCCATGGTCGGGTTCACTCGAATGCATAAGAAACCACCCTCCTTGGTGCCGCCAATAGTAATCGGCCCCTCTGAGGCATTCAGTGTTATAGCAACATCGAGTATGGCCCGATCACGAGGCGAATCGAAGAGTCGATAGGAACGGTCATCGGTAAATAATGGGCGATCTTGCTCAAACCAGGTATTGTTACTCTCAAGTAACAGAGACAGAGCCTGGTGCTTGGTCGACAAGCTGTTCTGAACCGTCCTGCCGAAACCGGGTTCACGTCGCTCGTTCCAGCAATCTACTCCGTTAATGGCGCCCTGCATGAGTGTCAGTCCCCGCTGCCAGGGGTGCTCGCCCTCTGTGTAAGCAGCCATAGGCTCCCGCAACATATTGACGCCGCCCGGTGTCAGGATCGGATTGATCACCGGTTTGGGATAGTCCGCCCCATACCTGAAGGTCATAAATGGCGTACCAGCCAGGGATATCTTCACGCAATCATCACCTTCCTCATATCCGACATTCCTGGCGGGGATGGCATCCGATATCTCTTCAGCTGCGCATACCAGTTCTTTTCCGGCCTCGACAGCCGGTAGCAGCACATGATAGCACGGCAGGGAGGGATCTCGCTCGGCGATGAATTCCTGACCGTCCTGAGTCGTCAGCCGCAGCAGCGAAGACACGAATGACTCCGGAGAAGCAATAGTCGCGAGATGTCCTGGACGGGTTCTCGGAAGTACGATTGAAAGATCCATGAATTTCCTATTCTTGTGAGCTTGAGTTCAGTTGCAACTATTCGAAGGCGATACCAGGTCCCCAAGGCGCCATTGCTACGGTGGCATAGGGGTTTGAAATAATGTCGTTCTGATCAAGTGCCGTCTGCCACATGCGTTTCACCAGGTCCCTCTTCACATCATCATAGTCATCATTGTCTGCTATATTTCTCATCTCGTGCGGGTCCGTGCGAAGGTCATA
>JABIQT010000503.1 GCA_018667995.1 Candidatus Latescibacterota bacterium | reverse complement strand
GGTTCGCGTAATTACGATATTTAAGCTCCTGCGATAGTCTCAGCGATCTCCCGGGCATCGGTACGCTTCAAGCTTCGGGCTATGTCTTGTGCAGACCGTCCACGTGCATCTTTTACGGTAGGGTCAGCCCCCGCTGCCAGCAGAATCTGGCAGATTGAATTCATGGCTGCTCGTTTACCAGCCTTCAGGGCGTAGAGTAGTGGTGTTTCGCCACTATCCGATGGGGCGTTGACGTCAGCGCCCTTGTCCAACAACACTTTAAGCGAGCCAAGGTGACCTGCTTTGGCTACATGGTGAACGGGCAATGCTCCACGTAGTCTCGTATCTGTATCTGCACCACACTTGAGGAGTTCCGCTAGATATTCCGGGTTATCTCGCTGGCTGTTATTCCCGGTACACGATACCCAGACCCACTTGCCAGCCGGATAATTGACATCTGCACCGTGCTCCAGAAGAATATCCGCGATGACCCGGTTCTTAACCCAGCTGCCCGGCCCGACTCGGGACGCATCTGCACCTTTATTTAGTAGGATGTGCACCAGTTCCACATTTCCGTTCTCTGCTGCCCTGCGCACTAGCCTTGTGCTTGCGGGGCCGACCTGCGCGCCAGACGAAAAGAGATATGAAACAATGCTGCAATGGTTTCCATAAACGGCATGATACAATGGGGTTATGGCCAGAAAATCACAAGCGGGATCTGAAGCATTCACTAATTCCGGTGCAGATCCACACATGGTTGTAACGGCTGCTAAATCACCCAGAAAACTGGCACTGAATATATCATATACAGCGCCCCTCGATTCCAGATATCTGGAGAGTTGGTCATGTTTCTTCCAGATAGCCAGGCAGTGAGGAGTTAGGAGCAAGTCCACCTCTAATCCTGTCGGAATGTTTACATCCACGCCGCGATCAATAAGTAATGTAATCATCTCGCGATGGTCTCTGCGGACCGCCGCCTGGAGTAGTTCCGCCGCCTGACGGCGATCGCTCAATAATAAGGGATCTGAGTCAATCATGACCTTGAGTTCCTGCAGATTTCCTTTGGCTGCTAGTTCCTTGGGGTTTCGCCAGCGATTGACTCTGTGACACCTCAGGTGTTTTGGATTCCCGGCGTCTTGAGGTTCGTTGGCTAGTCCTTGCGCTAATGGCCTAAGTGCCTCTGTAATCTCCTTGATCAAATCCTTGTTCGTAAGCGTGGCCTTAAGTGATGCCTTCATGTGCGAGAGCCAGCGATTTGCAGATTCTCCGGAGATATGAATGTGGCTGTGACGTGCCAGCAGTCCACTGTACGCATAGTGGTAGGTATATAGCGGCTCGCCTCCCATCCATTCCTCGAAAAAGGCCTTTTGTTTTTTCCGTTCTTCTTCCAGAGATCTGACAAACATGGGGCGCAGGTGAGTGTCTGTTTCGATTCGGTCATAGAGACCATCGATAATCTCGCCTACGATATCCCGGCCGCCAACGCGTTCAAAAAGGCTTCCTCTGGGATAGAGTGGAGCCTTTAGTCCGCCCCGGTGGGCAACCAGGTTACGTTGCTTGTTTGTGATCATTAGTATGGGCACTTGAGAGTTAGTGACGAATTCAGATCTGCAAATGTAAGTCTTCGTGCGATTCGGTATATCAAGTTGATCGAATCGCCAAGAGATACTGCTCTAAGTGTAGCTATTTGTACAGGTGAATGTCGAGAATTTGTGATGGAAACGCATCTATTAAGATTCAGGGACGACGTGTAGGTGCGGGTCTATCCTGAGTGGCATTTCAGTAATAGAATATGCTGACCGATTCCAGTATGGCCAATTACTGTAGATCGGTAGCGCACCCACTGGCACATCGATCGCTTCATTCCAGGTCCGACCAACGGTGGCCCGCGCGTTTTGTAAAAGTGAGCAGAATGAGGTCTCAAGAGGGGGTGCTGCGGAGACCTCCTAACTGGATGCTGATATCGTCAGCAACGAAATGGTGCACCGTAACTCTTCAACTGCAAAGCGATTCAATCGTCACCACAAACGGGTATATGTTATACGACAATGTTCAGATACGTATAGAAAATACACACATGCGTAGGCGAATTCGAATATTCTGCGTCATCCGTAGCCTTTCAGGGTTCCTTAATAGCGTCTGTAAATGCCGGATTGGTTGTTTCCATGCTTAATGTTCCGCGCTGGATCCTATATTGTCACAATAGGTTGGCGTGGAAACCAACTGTGATTTATCTTGCCCGGATTGCGTTACTACGCAGCTTAGGATGGGTACTAACCGTATATCACCCCATCAAGTCAAGACCGATATTTTCGCCGGTTTCGGGAGGTTTCACGAGCGATTTCAGTAATCATCTGCGGTCGTTCGTTCAGGACACTTGGGGCATGTGCCCGCCACAAGCCAATAGTCTGCCGCGTTGGCATGAAAGTTGCATCGTCTCCCGGGAGTACATGCGGTCTCACGTTGTTGATCTGGATCGGAAGCAATACCCATGCAGAGCGCGATAGACATACCATCCAAAAGAGCAGCCGCAGACGCGCCTGTCTTGGCCATCTCTGCTACTTTCACCTGTGAGCCAGTGGCGGATAGCCTTGATTTCTGGAGTGATGAGACCTCTTGGCCCTGCGACGTACATTTCGCCCCGTATAATCAGGTTTTTCAACAGCTACTGAACCCTGAGTCTCATTTCGTAATCAACCATGAGGGGCTGAATGTCGTGCTTGTGAAGTTTGACGACTGGTTACGGGACGGTTCGGTCACAGTCGACACCTCGGTGGCAGGTCTGGAGAAAGTTGCAGCGAACGCTACCCACCTGATCAGTGCAATCGAGACATCGACCTTGCACACTGCCAGGCCGCATCTTATCAGTATCTGCCCGCCGCTTCCGGATACCCTTTCTGACGAATATTGTACTCAACTCGAAGAGACCGTTAGATCTGGATTGGGGCACCTGAGCAATGTGTATTTCGTGACTCGGGCGGAAGTGACAGATCTCTATCCAGTTGAAGAGATTTTTGATTTGGAAGGTGATAAGCTGGGGCATCTACCCTACACATCCGGATATTTTTCAGCGCTCGGAACTTTGATCTTCAGGCGTTATTACGCGATCCAAAGTGCTCCCTATAAGGTCATCGTACTGGACTGTGACCACACTTTATGGCGGGGAGTCTGTGCGGAAGATGGTCCTGAGGGAGTTGAAATTGACACGCCATATCATGCTTTGCAATCATTCATGATTCAGCAGCGTAATGCCGGGATGTTGCTCTGCTTGTGCAGTAAGAATGTGGAGGAAGATGTCACCGCCGTATTCGATTACCACGCCACCATGCCAATAGCTCGGAATGATCTGGTATCGTGGCGTATAAACTGGCGTCCTAAATCAGAGAATATCAAGGAGTTGGCGCAGGAGTTACAGCTGGGTCTGGACAGTTTTATCTTCGTGGACGATAATCCGATCGAATGCGCTGAAGTCCAGTCTGGCTGCCCGGAAGCGCTTACCTTACTGCTGCCAGTAGATCCGTCGGATATTCCAGGTTTCCTCGCACATATTTGGGCTTTTGATCATCTTTCGGTCACCGAAGAAGATAGGAAACGTACCGACTCCTATAGGCAGAATGTACAGAGGCGGCAGATGAAGCAGGAGTCTCTTACGCTGTCCGACTTCCTTGCCGGTCTGAAGCTTGAAGTAAGCATGTCGCCGCCGCTGCCAGAGCAATTGGGCAGACTCGCCCAACTTACCCTTCGTACCAACCAGTTCAATTTTACGACGATTCGGCGCACGGAAGCGGAAATCGCTTCACTCTTGAAGGCCGGCGAGCTGAAAGCGATGGTATGTGAGGTACGCGATCGGTTTGGCGATTATGGCCTGGTTGGTGTGATATTATATGAGTTCACGTCGGATGCACTCAAGATTGATACGTTTTTGCTGAGCTGCCGCGTACTGGGACGGGGCGTGGAGCATCGTATGCTGGCCCACATGGGGACCATGGCCTCAGAGCTAGGTCTGGGCATTGTTGATCTACTGCTGAGACCGACGTCGAAGAATCGCCCTGCGCTGGATTTCATAGATAGTATCGGGGTCGCATATCGGCAGCCAGGAGAGGATGAGTTTAATTATCTGTTGCCTACGGCCTACGCCGTATCGACCCGCTATCAGCCAGTTGAAACAGATCCGAGTACGGCGTCCAACAAAGGCGAGCCATCGGCTCTTTCGGCTTCAGATGAAATATCGGGGCGTTTCGCCTCCGATATTTACCGACGAATTGCCATAGATTTGAACACTGCCGATCGTATAGTGCAGACCTATGCGAGGCCCAGCGGGCATTCTGGGCGTGGCGACTTCCCATTGTTAAGCGATATGGAAGGCACGATCTGCGGTCTTTGGCAGGAAGCCCTGAATCTCGATGATGTCGGCATCCACGACAATTTTTTCGACATCGGTGGCACCTCGCTGCTAGGTGTACGACTGATAGCCAGGTTACGGGAACAGCTGAATCTCGATCTTTCTATTGTTGCCCTCTTCGAAAATCCTACCATACATGCGATGGCGAAGGCATTCAGTTCGGGATCTCACGCCAAACAACTACCTCCGAACGCCCAAGTGAGAGGTCAACGCAGGCGTGCTGGTAGGACCGACCAGGAGAAGAGTGGTCTCGCCATAGTCGGCATGGCCGGCGGATTTCCTGGGGCGAGGAACGTGGATGAATTCTGGCAGAATCTGATCGATAGTAAGGAGAGCATTACATTCCTTACTAACGAGGAGATCATTCGTTCTGGTGTGGATCCTGCAGTGTTGGCAAATCCGAACTATGTAAAGGCAGCCCCCATTCTGGACGATCCGGAGATGTTTGATGCCTCTTTCTTCGGGTATGCCCCGCGGGAGGCCCAGATTATGGACCCGCAGCATCGGCTCTTCCTGGAGTGGGCCTGGCAGGCCTTAGAACATGCGGGATACAGCTCGGATTCATATGACGGATCAATAGGTATATATGCCGGCGCATCAATGAATACCTATCTGCTGTTCTATCATCTTTTAGTGCCTGATTTTGGCGCAGATTTTATACCGGGATTAATTGCCAATGACAATAACTACATGACTACGCGGGCGTCGTACAAGTTGAACCTGGGTGGCCCCGGAGTAACCGTGCAGACGGCGTGTTCTACATCACTCGTCGCATTTCACATGGCTTGCCAGTCGCTGTGGAACGGCGAGTGCGATATGGCCATGGCGGGAGGCGTCAGTGTACGCGTTCCCCACCAAAACGGGCATATGTACCAGGAGGGCGGAATCTTCAATGCCGACGGCCACGTGCGAACGTTTGACGCGAAGGCGGGAGGCACAATTATCGGCAGCGGCGGTGGTGTCATCGTCCTCAAGCGGCTGGAAGAGGCTATTGATGATGGCGATTGTATCTATGCGGTCGCCAAGGGATCCGCCATCAATAATGACGGATCGGCCAAAGCAGACTATACGGCTCCCAGCGTAAATCGACAGTCTGACTGTATCGCCGAGGCGATGTCCAATGCCGGAGTTGATGCCGAATCCATTTCATATATCGAGGCGCACGGAACGGGTACGGTGTTGGGAGATCCCATAGAGATCGCCGCTTTGACGAAAGCTTTCCGTGCTACGACGGCCGAGAATGGATTCTGTGCCATCGGATCCGTCAAAACCAACATCGGTCACCTGGACGCAGCGGCAGGTATGGCCAGTCTCATCAAGACCGCCCTTGCTCTGAAGAACAAGATGATACCCGCTAGCCTGAATTACGAGGAACCGAATCCTGAGATTGATTTCGAGAGTAGCCCTTTTTATGTGAACGACACTCTGAGAGAATGGACCTCAGTACCACAGCCCATTCGTGCTGGCGTCAATTCCCTTGGAATCGGTGGGACCAATGCGCACGTGATTCTCGAAGAGCCACCCCAGATTGAAACAGGCGATGGGCCCAGTCGGCCGTGGCAACTGCTGGTTCTTTCCGCGAAGACCGAATCGGCTCTGAACTCCGCTACCGCCAGGCTCGCATCACACCTAAGGCAACAACCAGATTCGATTCTTGCCGACGTGGCTTACACGCTGAAGAATGGGCGCCGGGTTTTTGATCACCGCCGGGTGGTGGTTGCTCAAAATGTTGATGACGCCATAGCAACTCTGGAAGGTGCGGATCGGAAGCGTGTGCTTACCTCGGTACAGAAGCGGGCAAGCCGGGAATTAGTCTTCATGTTTCCTGGACAGGGGGCACAATACCCTAACATGGGACTCGAACTGTACGAAACTGAACCGGAATACCGGGCCCACGTGGACTACTGCTCAGAGATCCTTAGACCCCACCTTGGACTAGATATTCGGGACCTGATATATCCGCCTGCTGAAAGTAGTGCCACCAATGAGGCACTCAGAAATACCTTAATCACTCAGCCGGCTCTATTTGTCGTGGAGTACGCACTGGCAAGACTCTGGATGTCCTGGGATATCAACCCAACTGCTCTGATAGGGCACAGCATCGGTGAGTATGTGGCCGCCACTCTGGCAGGTGTTTTTACCGTAGAAGAGGCACTGGGACTAGTAGCGACCCGCGGCCGAATGATTGCAGAACTGCCTGGTGGTTCCATGCTCAGCGTCTCGCTTACAGAGAAAGAGGTTGCCCCCTATCTGGAAGGCCACCTTTCCCTTGCCGCGGTCAATAGCCCTTCTCTATGTGTTATCTCTGGCGACGAAGATGCCGTGACGGAGTTGGAACAGCGGCTTAGTGCAGATGGGAGACCGTGTAAGCGCCTGCACACTTCTCATGCCTTCCACTCCTCAATGATGGAATCAATCGTTGCGCCATTTACGGAACAGGTGCGCCGCGTTTCCTTACGTGAACCAGGCTTAGCCCTCATGTCCACAGTCACGGGAAACTGGGTAAAGGAAGACATGTGTGATCCCGAGTACTGGGCACGTAATCTTCGTCAGACCGTTCACTTTTCTCAAGGCGCTGAGACGCTGCTGGAGGATCCCAATCTAGCATTACTGGAAGTGGGGCCTGGCAAGACATTGAGCACGTTAATCAAGCAACACAAATCCGGCCAGAACCGTGTTGCAGTGTCGTCACTGCGCAATCCAGCTGAAAAGAAATCTGATATGGCATATATGCTCGAATCGCTGGGGCGACTCTGGATGGCTGATGTGCTGCCTTCCTGGTCCTCGTTCTATACGGATCAGCGTCGTCGTCGTGTTCCCTTGCCGACCTATCCATTCGAACGAAAGCGTTACTGGATAGAAGACAAGCCGTATCAGGAACCCCTTGAAAGCGATACCGTTCGGCGCAATACCGACAAATTGCCGGTTTCGGACTGGTTCTACACACCGTCCTGGAAGAGGTCTGCCATTCCCGTACAGGCTCGAGAGGAACAGGATGTTTCGGGGGAGCGATGGCTGGTTTTTCTCGACGCCTATGGTCTTGGGACCAATATCATTCGAGAAGTCGCGGATTTTGACCCGCGGGTCATCAGCGTCGCTGCGGGTGCGAGCTTCAGCCAGCTTGATGACGGATCCTATTGCATAAATCCTGAGAACAGTGATGACTATAGCATGTTGATCGAGGCCATTCTTGCCTCTGGGGAGATTCCGAACAGGATATTACATCTCTGGAGTGTTATTCCAGAGGATGGACCTCAGGTCCTCAATACAGATGATGCTTTTGAGACTGCGCAGGTAAATGGGTTCTACAGTCTGCTCTACCTGACACAAGCATTAGGAAGACACAGAGTCGTAGAGTCGATTCAGATTGAGGTTGTTTCGAATGGGTTACACGACGTATCTGGTGATGAGCATCTAATACCTGAAAAAACAACCATTTTGGCGGCGTGCAAAGTCATCCCTCAAGAGTATCCAAACATAGCATGTAGAAATATCGATATCGTTGCGCATGATGCTATCTCCATGAAGGAAAACCGCTTGGCCGATCGGATCCTCTTGGAATGTCGTGCATCACGGCCGTGTACTGAGGTAGCCTATCGTGGATCACACAGGTGGGAGCAAGTCTACGACGCTAATCCTATTTCCGAATCGAGTGTCAGTCAATCGCCACTAAAGCACAAAGGTACCTATCTTATTACGGGTGGGTTGGGCAATATAGGTTATCTGCTCGCCCAACATCTTGCTGAGTTTTCACAGGCCAGGTTGGTCCTTTCTGGACGCACGGCTTTGCCCGAGAGAGCAGAATGGCAGGGCTGGCTTGAATCTCACGATGAGGACGATGTCGTCAGTGACAGGATTAGGAAACTATCAAGAATCGAGTCTCTAGG
>JABIQT010000068.1 GCA_018667995.1 Candidatus Latescibacterota bacterium | reverse complement strand
CGCCCCAAGCCGTTCCCGTAACTCAGGGGTCAATGCCCCCTTCGGCGCTACGCACGAGAGCCGACCATCTTTTTCCTTGAGTTCGATCCCCAGTGATTTCAACTGAGTCAGAAACTCGATCAGGGGTGCTGCCACAAAGAGATCCTCCGTCGATCAGTGAACTTACCGCATGGTTCTAAATTTCCGTTTCTTCCATCTCCACATCCAGCAACGCTTCCGACGGTTCCGTTGACTCCAGTAGGTTCATGGCCTCGATAAATTCGGCAATGGAAGCCACTGTCGGATGCTCGAAGAGAGCGCCCAGAGCCAGATCCGTTTCCAGGATATCCCGCATTCTTGTGATTGTCCGAATGGCCAGGATGGAGTGTCCGCCGAGTGCAAAGAAATCATCGTGTACACCAATCTGTTCCACATCGAGCAGCTCTTTCCAAATCCCTGCGATAGACGTTTCAGCGGGTGTGCTGGGCGCTACGAAGCCCTGCTCCTGCCCGAGGCGATTCTGGTCAGGTGCAGGAAGTGCCTTGCGGTCTACTTTGCCGTTAGGCGTCATAGGAAGGACTTCAATCGTGGCGAAGATCGTCGGTATCATGTAATAGGGTAGCCGCTTCATGAGGAATGATCGCAGATTATCTGCAGTAAGCTGTTCCGCCTGTTCGGGGACGATGTAGGCCACCAGATTCTTCTCACCACCATCTTCACGTACGACTACCGCATTCTGGACCACCTCTTGATGCTGGTCTATCATTGCTTCGATCTCTCCCAGTTCAATCCGGAAGCCACGTATCTTCACCTGGCTATCCACACGACCCAGGCACTCTACCTGTCCATCGGGCAGGTAGCGGGCAAGGTCACCCGTGTTGTAGATGCGGGCCGGATAATCGCTGAAGGGGTTGACCACGAATTTCTCAGCGGTGAGTTCCGGCTGGTTCAGATATCCCTGCGCCAGGCCGTCGCCACCTATATACAGCACACCCACAGCGCCTCTTGGAACCGGCTGAAGCTTTTTATCCAGAATGTAGAGCTTTGTATTGGCGATCGGACGCCCGATGGTAACCATGTCCAGTTCGTCTTCCAGATGTACAACCGAGGACCAGATAGTGGTTTCCGTAGGTCCGTACACGTTCCACACCTGTCCCGCCCGTTGCTGAAGCTGACGCGCCAGTTCGACGGTGAGCGCTTCGCCGCCGCAGAGAACCTTCATATCCGGTCGACCGGCCCAGTCCGCCTCGATAAGCATCCGCCAGGTGGCTGGCGTAGCCTGCATCTGCGTGGCCTGATAGGTCTCCAGTGCCTGAGCGAGTTGCCGACCATCGGTGATCTCTTCCATGGAAGCAATAGCCACATTGGCGCCGGTAATGAGTGGTAAGTAAAGCTCTAACCCAGAGATGTCAAACGAAAGTGTCGTAACGCTCAACAGCGTATCTTCTGCCGTCATACCGGGTTCTCGCTGCATGGAGCACAGGAAGTTGGTAAGCGCCCGGTGCGGTATCTGAACCCCTTTCGGATTGCCTGTAGAACCCGAAGTATAGATTATATAAGCCGTATCTTCCGACCCCGAATGCCTTTCGGAAAGGTCGGTGGAATTGCTTGCGATAGCCTCTCGGTCCGTGTCGATACAGATCATAGTAGCGTCTAAAGACGGCAGGCGGTCGATCAGGTTATGCTGGGTGATTAAAGCCTGCAAACCGGCGTCTTTGGCCATGTAATCCAGCCGTTGTGTCGGATAATCCGGATCCAGTGGCACATAGGCGGCACCGGACTTCAAAATGCCCAGAAGGGCAACAGGCATCTCGATACAACGTTCAAGGCAGACGCCGACCAGGTTACCGGTTCCTATACCCATATCACGCAGGTGGTGCGCAAGCTGGTTGGATTGCTGTTCCAGCTCTCCATACGTCAATTTCCGGTGGCCGCAGATTACGGCCATCGCATCAGGTGTGCGGGCCGCCTGCGCATCGATCAGTTCCTGGACGGTGGCATCACGGGGATACTCCATTTCAGTACTGTTCCATTCTTTCAGGAGCTTATCCACTTCGGTCGCCGGCATCATGTTCAACTCGGCCATGGGCTTCTCAGGATTGGCGGCGATATCCTCCATCAGATGTTCGAAGTAAGTCATCCATCGCTGGATCGTCTCTTCATCGAACAGATCGGCGTTGTAGTCACAATCGACCAGAAGATGGTCGTTCTGCTCATTCAAGTTAAAGAAGATATCGAAGTTGACAGCCTTCTTAGGTGTCTGAGCAATTTCTGTTTCCAGTTGATACAATTCCATACCCCGGCCGTCACGGTCCAGGTTGAAGTTGACTTCGACGAGCGGCAGGCGGCTGGGATCGCGTGGTACCTGCAGATGTCTGATAATACTGCCGAATGTGATTTCTTTAT
>JABIQT010000056.1 GCA_018667995.1 Candidatus Latescibacterota bacterium | reverse complement strand
CGCAAAACGCTTCGGATCTGTGGACAGGTGGTCCTCAGATTTCGCCGCCAGCGCCAAATCCGCTGCCGGTTGGGCCATGCTTGTTGTGCATCCATTGAACGGTAGATTGTATAACGTGGTCAGTGATGAACATGCTCAAGGACCACTCTGGATGGCCGTCCCTCTGGTGGTGATCGACACCTACGAGCACGCATTCTACATCGACTACAAGAATGAAAAAGCAGAATACGTCGACAGGTTCCTACAGTTTATAGACTGGACGGAGGCGGACCGCAGGTTTCGACAGGTCACCAAAATATAGACGGGGCACTGCGCCCGCGGCAATTTGAATTCGATCCCCGGAGGTGAGATCGAGCACGGTTCTCGCCGTGCAGGACCTCAGGTTCAGCCTGTTCATCGGCATTCTCCTCGGATTAAGCTACGTTGGTACCGGTTGATTCGGGCACCAGTCACGGGCTAACGAGGAGTTCCCTGGAGGGACACCCACCGTTACGCTTGCCATTTGCATCGAGAGATAATCCAGAATGGAGTGTGCTAGCTATGGCCTTCGATCAGTATGACCCGATCTTTTACGATCTGGTTACTCCCCGCAGTGTGGATGGAGACATGGAGTGGTACAGAGGTCTTTCCCAGCAACAAGGCAGCCCCATTCTGGAGTTGGGGGCCGGCACGGGACGCATTGTAATCCCTCTGGCTGAGCAAGGATTTGAGGTACATGCCATTGAACAGGATCCGAGAATGTATACGGCTTTGGAGGATCACATAAGCAGGCTGGAAGAAGCGGTCCGCAGAAGGATTAAACCCATTACGGCGGACATGCGCAGTTTTGAGCTCGAGGACCGATTCAGACTCATCCAGATACCGTACCGCGCATTCCTGCATAATTTAGCCCGTGAAGATCAGCTCGCCTGTTTGCTCTGCTGTCGCCGACACCTTCAAGCGGAGGGGATACTGTCGTTCAACGTCTTTCATCCATCGCTTGAGTACATGAGCCGAAATCACGGAGCGCATCGCGGTGTCTGGCGCATAAATTCCGAGAGCGACCATCCAGAAGGCGGTGTCGTCGTATACTCCGAGGCGAACCTCTACGATACCGCGTCGCAGCGTGTCTCTTCGCGCCATCGATACGAGCATTTTAATGAGTCCGGACGCCTTGTGGACGTCTTCTACCAACGTCTTGAACTGGCCTACCTCTATCCAGGAGACCTGCGAGATCTGCTGCACAGAGCGGGATTTAGTGACGTGGAGATATACGGGGGATTCGATAGACGTCCGTTCTCCACTGATGGTGAGGAGCTAGTGGTGGTGGCACGACCGTAGTATTCACGTTATCATTTGGAATGGAATTTTCGTGCTACGGCGATTCTTGTATTTATTACGGGTGTGAAATCTGGCGATAGGTAATAGTCTACAGAGGAATAGCTTCATGAATCGTGAAAAGAAACTCGTATTGGCAGTGCGCGACGCGTGCGCGGAGGCGGCTGAGAAGGCATATGAGGATGCGGGCTTTAGCGGCCTCTGCGCCGAAGGGCGCTGGGAGTGTGCTATTGAGGCCATCAGGAACTGCAATGTTGATCGTCTCATTGACCAATCTGATTAGAATAGCCCCGCCAATTACGCGTTATCCAACTGAGCCTGATGGCCTGTGCAGACTTCAGCGCTATCGATTCCTCGCCTGCAGTGAATGTAACCTGACATTTGACACAGGTGATCGTAACGGGCCCGTTGGCACTATGCGCGGCCAGCAGTACCCCGGCCTTCATGACGGTGACAATGAGCTTCATCTGGGGATGGGGCTATAAGAGTTGCTGCCGATTTTCCTGACTGTTCCATCGCAGGCTCATTCAATAGTTCCGATGCAAGGGTTCTGAGATCATATGAGTAAGGCATACAGGTATTGAGGTGTTCCAGGCGCGATGGACGATCCACTTCGTTTTCAGATACAATCCTTTTTTCTCTATGAACCTTATCAATGCTTAAATCTGACCATTTTATGACCAAAACTCAATCCTGTTACCTTCAGGGTCATAGATATATAAAACCTGCGACTCCCAAAGATGTTTTATAGCGGTTGGATTGACCCCCCTGCTCGCAAGGTAAGCGCGTATGACTCTAACATCATCTACTTCTATGCTGATAGTAATACCTTTACCATCACTACTGTCGATTGATGCCCGGGCTTCATCTGCTACGCTTAACCGCGCCATTGCACCCAGTTTGAATTCCACAAACCAGTCACGGGAAAAGATGACCGGCAGCTCTATGGCTGTTTTGTAGAAGGCAACGGTTTCCTCCCATTTCTTACAGTATAGTATGGTGTTTACCGTTTTTATATCCACAGGGCATATCCTGTTCTCAGAGGGACTAAATTTGAGGACTCCTCGCACATTCTGCGGGGCGTGTACATCGCCGATCTTTCAGCCCTTCAGAGCCCGGGGAAACAGGATGTTGTTCTCGAGATGAATATGCTCATGCAGGGACGTTTCCAGAGCGGCCAGGCCATGCCAGAGCGCGCGCCAAGTATTGCATGCATCTTCCGGCACTTGATAATCGTCGGTTAACTCCCGCAGCCTGGTAAGCGCATGTGCGGCAGTGTCATGTTCGTGCAGCATTACACATACCGGTGCGCCAATTTCCGGGCCTTTCCCCTGCTTGATCATGGGAAAGAGATCTAGCTCTTCCTTCACCATATGTTGATCGAGCTCTTCTTTTAGACCAAGATATACGGAAAGTAGTGCAGAAAGAGTCTCAGGGGCCTTATCAAGATGGACCGCATGTACCTTTCTGGCCATAGCTTCCAAACGTGGCAGTTCTTCGTCGAGCGGCCGATGATAGGTGGCGAGTATGTGATCGATTAAGTCGGGGAGGGCTGCTGTGTCCCACTGTATCTCAGACGTATCCGAGGTCTCAATCTCTTTCTGAATCTCATCGAGTATGGTGTCGACATCGAGATCTTTCAGCTGGCACACTT
>JABIQT010000057.1 GCA_018667995.1 Candidatus Latescibacterota bacterium | reverse complement strand
CCTTATTGTGATCTGCCCGGAGCATAGATCGGTTTTTCAGAATGCCGGATGGTCAATACACCAGATCCAGCGCGCATTGTTCGAAGCCACCAGGGCCACGGGAGCTGATTTACGACACACAGGGCGCCATACGGATATGAACGAGGACGCTGAATTGACCATTGTACCATCTCCGGAAGACATCTGGATCGTCTGTGCCGGAGGCAAGGCCGGCGGCCACTCAGCCGTTATTCCACCGTGGCTTGGATCTGGTCGTGGGCAGGGCTCGAGGCCGATGACTGAAACCATTCAGGAGTACAACTGATGCCTATCAATCTTGTGGATCCCACCGTGTCTCCTGTTCCCTACCTTTATAAAGTAGCGACGAGAGTGAGGCCGGGGCCGACTCCGGTTCTTGGTCTTGTCAGCAATGGTAAGCCAAATGCAGAGAGTGTTCTGACGGGGGTGGCGTCGCGAATTGGCGAGTTATTCGGGGTCTCAATGACGCATGAACTGGTCACAAAACCCCATGCCAGTCGGGTCATGCCGTCTGAACAGGTCGATCTCATAGTCGAGAGGTGCAATTTTGCTATAGTAGGAGTAGGAGACTGAGGCTCGTGCAGCGCGTGCAGTATGCACGACGCAATCACTCTTGAAGACCGCGGCATTCCCTGCGCACTGATTTGCACAGATACGTTTATACGCACGGCCGATGTAACGGCTGAGAGTCTGGGTGTGAAGGGTTACCCATATGCCCTGGTGAAGCATCCCATAGGACGACTGGAACCAGACCATCTATCCGAGCGGATAGATCAGGCAGTGGATGAGGTCGTTCGCCTACTCCGCGACGATCTGGAACTATGAACTGATCTGGACTAAAGGCTGCTCTGTGCAACGGGTGAGCGCTGCCAGCGCTTGCTTACTACCGCTACAAGGATAACACCTATTACAACGAGGCTACATATGAGTGCCCGTGCCGCCCAGAGGAAGGGCAAATCATCTGGATTGGCATTGCGAAGCAGGAAGATGTCGAGGCCTGCCTGCCATACCCAGATACCAAGCAGAATTATCAGAAGCGCCGGAGTTACATATTTGATGATGTAGAAGAAGATACGCGGAATATGTATAGCTGCGCCCTCGGTAATTTCCTTCCAGGCATTTTCCATTCCGAAGATCCAACCGTAAATGATCACTTCGACTGTTGAGAACACCACAAGACCTACGGTGCCTACCCAGAAATCGAATTCGTTGACCACCCCGTGCACATAGTAGAATAGTACAAAATTCCCGCCCAAGAATAGTACAGCTCCGACGGTGAGGGCTGCTTTGATTCGTGTCCAGTTCATTTCGTCCTGCAGAAATGCCATGGTGGTCTGAGTCAGGGCCACGGTGGATGTGATCCCTGCGATGAATAGCAGTCCAAACCAGAGTGTACCGAAGACCTGGCCAAGGGGCAGACGCTGGAAGATCAGGGGCATGGAGGCAAATCCCAAGTCGTAGGAGCCGCCATTGGCTATTGCCTGAGTGGCCGATATACCGAAAAACGCTACGGCTACGGGAATGGCTATCGAACTACCGAGAACGACTTCGGCGAAACCGTTGCTCATTGATGTAGTCAAGCCGGTTAGCGCTATATCTTCTTTTGCCCTCAGGTAACTGGCATAGGTCTGCATGCTTCCAATACCTATCCCAAGAGAGAAGAAGATTTGCCCGGCCGCTGCCAGCCATACCGATCCATTCGTAAGTTGACTGAAGTCCGGGTTCCAGATGAAAGCGAAACCGGCCATTACGCTCTGTTCGGGATGCGTCGGATCCGGGGCCCCAAGGGTGAACACCCGCACGACCAGGACCAGCGCAAAGATGAACAAAAGCGGCATGGCGAATTTAGCGAGTGTCTCGATGCCACGTACAATGCCACGCGCAAGCACCCAGGTGACGACCAGTAAATTGATGATGAAGAAGACATAGGCCGAACCCAGACCGTTGAAAAACTGGCTGGTGGTCACTCCCTGATAACTGCTTAGGAAGAGCATCATTTCTTCCTGAGACGTGATCCCAAAGTAACTGCCTGACAGTGAGAAATAGCTATACGCCAGCGTCCACGATTGAATAAACGAATAGTACACAGCAAAGGCCGCTGGAAGCGCGATCCCGAGTACCCCGATGTACTTGGCGGCTGGATGATCCCAGAGATGGAAGAAGATGCCCGGAGTGGTGCCGTGCCCTTTCTTACCGCCATACCTGCCGATGCTCCATTCCACCCACATCATGGGAATGCCCAATAGCAGGAATGCAACGAAGTAGGGGATCATAAAAGCTCCGCCACCGTTGCTCGCAGCCTGAACTGGGAAGCGAAGGAAATTGCCCAGACCAACGGCATTACCTGCCATGGCAAAAATCAATCCGAGTCTTGACTGCCATACTTCACGTTCGGGGTCGTCGGACATGCTTCCTCCGTCTTCTAGTGCGCGTGATGGTGATGCGAATAGTCGGGTTCAAGCTTACAATACAGATCATTTTCCGGGCAAGCGGGGCATTCTGTTTGCAGCGTGGCGTGTTGGACTCCGTGTTTATCGTTGAGCAACTGGCTCACATCGTTCAGAATTCCAGCGCTGTCTCTTAGTTGCTGGTCATCCAGTACTACATGTGCCGTAAGCATCGGGATGCCTGACGCGATGGTCCAGACGTGAAGGTCGTGTACCCCTCTGACTCCTGCAACGGATCGCATATCGGAAATAAGGTCGTCCATGTCGATATGAAGAGGGGTACCCTCCATAAGGATGTTAATGGTTTCCTTGAGAATGCCCCATGAACTCCAGATGATGAAAACGCCAATTAGAATGCTGACCAGCGGATCTGCGGCCGTCCAATTACTGGTGAGGACAACTATTCCAGCGATCACGACACCCACAGAGAAGAGGGCATCTCCGATCATGTGAACTACGGCGCTTCGTACGTTTACATCCTTGGACCCGCCATGTCCCAGCCAAAAGACGATGATCAGGTTTACGACAGTGGCTACTCCGGCCACCACAATCATGGCATCGCCACGAACCGGTTGAGGATCACCTAGTCTCTGGTACCCTTCATGGAAAATTGCGACGGCAATGAGAATGAGGGTGGTCGCATTGACAAGAGCTGCGAGAATGCTGGCGCGATGATATCCGAAGGTATGTGCGTGACTCGGAGAGCGTTGACTCATCTTTAGCGCATACCATGATATCCCCAGGGCAGCCCCATCCGCGAGGTTGTGGCCGGCAT
>JABIQT010000058.1 GCA_018667995.1 Candidatus Latescibacterota bacterium | reverse complement strand
CATCAGGAAAGTGTCGGCGAAGGTTTTCTACTACAGGCGTGGCCATAACGACATCGCCTATAGCCCGCAGTTTAATGATCAGAATACGAGGTGATGGGCTCATGACTGACCTGCAAGGATACGAGCAACTGCCTCGAAGACTGAAGTCACCGAAATCCCATTGATACAGGGCGATGCCTCCGTGCAAACATCGTTTCCGCAGCACCTGGCCACATCCGGCTTGATCGCGGAGTGCCCTATTGTCCCATCGTACGGAAACCAGATCGAGCTATCACTTGGACCGAAAATACCAACCGTTGGTGTCGCTACCGCTGGCCCGATATGCATGGGGCCGGAATCGTTGGATACCATGGCTTGACACCGAGATATCAGGGCGCTGATTTGCCGAATCGGGTGATACTCGACCAGAATAGCGTCCTCTATCATGGCTTCTATAACAGCGCAGACCTGATCACTGTTGGAAGGGCCCTGTATAAAAACGATACGAACCCCCGCCTTTTGAATCAACCTGTCGCAGAGCGTCGCAAAACTCTGTCCGGGCCAGGTTTTGGCAGGCCAACTAGCGCCAGGATTCACACACACTACCGGCTCATCTGACGAAAGACCGTGCTTGTAAAACCATTTCTCTGCCCAACTCAGCTCTGCGGGGGACAGAATCAGATTGGGCGCACTGGTTTCCGGTTCCATCCCCAAAGCCCTGATGCCGTCTAGATAGGCTTCGCTGACCTTGATCGAGCCGGATCGACGAATCTTTACATTGTAGACCGCACCACGAATGCGCACATCGTAGCCAACTCGTATACTGGCGCCAGATAGTAACGTCAGTAGTGCGCTACGGGGATTGCAAAACAAATCAATCACTATATCGATATTATGAGACCGAAGTATCTTCAGAAACTTGATCTGGCACATGAAGCGCTCGTACCACGTGCCAGACACACCAATTCCGCCATCATATGACAGGACGCCATCGAGATCAGGGTCTCCTTCCAGAATCGCTCCCATCGCACGCTCAGCCAGGTAGTAAATACGGGCATCTGGGAATTGCTGCCGTAACGCTCGAACTACGGGAATCGTTAAAACCACATCGCCAATAAATCGCAAACGCGTGACGAGGATAGTCTTGGGGTCAGAAATACCTGAAATACTCATAGGACACGGTTGCTATTTGGTAGTTTCGTCTTCATACCACCGCGAGGTCTCAAATAGAATCGCACTGTCTTCCACGGTATGCAATTCATCCGCACGTCGGCGCTTCAATATCTGAGGCACGCGTGCAACAGCGCCAAAGAAAGCCCGCACGAAAATGAGATCCAGCGAGATCAAGCTTGCGATCAAACGCAAGATCATCCACACCACGGAAGATGTGAGAATCCACGGATTCCGAACGTTACGCCACATAAATAGAATACGGTTACGCTTGCTTATGTACGATATATAGCGCGAGGCATGGTTCTTGGATATGGTTACACTGTGGTCATGTCGGACCTTGCTGGCTGGTTCGTACAAAACGTGCCAGCCCCGTTGATAGGCGCGATATGACAGATCGAGATCCTCTGAATAGAAAGGACTGTAGATGGGATCAAATCCGCCTAAATTCACGAATTTTGCCTTATCCAGAGCGACAGCAGCACCATTGGCATAGAGAGTAAGAACAACACGCTCCCTGTAACTAACCTCCTCCGCCCATCGAAGCCTCAATAGTCCGCAGTGGAACTTGCCCCTTACCAGACCTCCGCCAGGTGTGCTCCCGTCACTCTGAAACACCTGTGAATTGACAGCAAATAGCGTTGGATCCTCAAAATGTTCCAGCAGGGGGGCCAAGAAGTCCGGGTTAACTGTAATATCATTGTTCAACAGCACCACAATGTCATTTCGGGAGCACGAAACCCCTCGATTGGCCGCCACACCGAAACCACTATTGGTTCTTAGCGTTTCTATTCTTACACCTTCGTGAACCCGTTTTATCAAATCTTGAGTACCATCCGTGCTCCCATCATCAACTACAATGATTTCGTCATAGCATGGTATGACCGCCGAGGATAGAGAAGTTAGACAACGGTCGACCAGATGCCTGGCATTCCAAGTCGGAACCACGATGGAGCACGGCTTGCGCATCACACTGTTACTCCACCTTTTGATTCAGATGCCACACCTTGACAAGTCTGAGAAACGCATAGATCCCCATGCACAGGCTGAAAAGCAGACCTGGGAAACCATCCTTATATCCTTTTTTCACAATTAGGCACTTCCAGGCCATCCCCAGCGGAGAGAAGAGTATCCGCATACGGCCAACTATCTGTCCCGCCTGAAACCTCTCATAGGCATCAACACTGGTATACTGGTCGATACGGGCAATGAAATCACTGATTGTATTGTGACAGTCATGAAAAAGATGTTCATGAATCATACCCATTTCCCCCTCCACCTCGAAATGAGCATGTGCTCCACCAGTCCAATAGCCCTTAGTCCTTTTCAGCAGTCTGGGCTGATAACTGGGATTCAGAGTACCATGTTCGATAGGAAATCCCAGGAAGTGTTCCTGCCGATGAATCTTGTATCCGTCGAAACTGGATCCGTTCAAGAGGATCTCCTTGAGACGCCGTTTCAGACCGTCTGATACATACTCATCAGCATCAAGAAATAAAATCCAGTCTCCCGTCGCATGATTCATCCCAAACGTACGCTGGGCCGCAAATCCAGGCCACGGATTCTGAAACACCAGATCAGTGTACTCCCGGGCAACTTCCAGCGTTCCATCTGTGCTATAACTGTCTACAATGATCAGCTCATCAGCCCAAGCGACTGGATCCAGGCAGTTCTTGAGCTTCTTCTCTTCGTTGTAGGTGATTACCACTACAGATATACAAGCCATTGGAGCCTACCTGTGATCCATACCATAGCAAAGGTGCCAGAGTTTGGCATACTTAGTGAAAACATAGCATGCCGATAGCACACACAGTATGAGCCCCTGGATCCCATCCAGATAGCCGAATTTCAAAATATACATTTTGAAAAACGCGAAGGGAGGTCTGAAAACTAAATCGGTTAACCGAAAAGACCGTCCGCCTTCATGCAATTGTTGAGCGCCCAATGAAGTATATCGATTGAATTTCTCAATGTAGTGCTCCAGGGAGTCGTCGGTATAATGCATCAATGCGTTTTCGAGGACCTCTGTAGGGCCGTCCACGATCACAGAT
>JABIQT010000059.1 GCA_018667995.1 Candidatus Latescibacterota bacterium | reverse complement strand
TGCTGGGTGTTGCCGGATTGAGGTTGGTGGGACCGTATCTGACCAAAACTGCCATTGATGTCTACATAGCAAACGGCGATGTGGATGGGCTGAATACGGTCGGGATCCTGTATATTGTAACCCTGCTACTCACCTTTCTTTTTCGATTCTTACAGATATATCTGACCAATGTGGCAGGTCAGCGTGTCATGTATGATGTGCGAATTGCTGTATATAAACACATGAATCGCCTGTCTTTATCGTACTACGACCGAAACCCGGTAGGCAAGCTGATTACCCGTGTAACCAATGATATAGAAGCTTTGAATGAGATGTTTTCGTCCGGAGTCGTGAACATCTTTGGCGATGTGTTTACGCTCGTTGGGATTATGATCGCGATGATTTGGCTGGACTGGAAACTAGCGATCATCACCTATATGGTGCTTCCAATATTGATATGGGCCGCCATGATCTTTCGCAAGAAAGTGCGAACGGCATTCCACGAAGTACGCCGGTGGGTAGCGGGGATAAACTCGTCGCTTCAGGAGAGCATTACGGGAATGGCTGTGGTACAGCTCTTCAACAGACAGGGAAGGAATTTCGAAGAGTTTGAACAGACGAACAAGGGACACCAGGATGCCTATATAGAGACAATCCGTTATTACGCCGTGTTCTATCCAGCGGTGGAAATCATTAGCGCCATTGCGATCGGTCTCATCATCTGGTACGGTGGTGGAGAAGTCATACAAGGTGCGCTGTCGCTAGGAGTGCTTATCGCATTTATTCAGTATGTACAGCTTTTCTTTAACCCCATCTACAACCTGAGTGAACAGTACAACACCATGCAAGCGGCCATGGCGGCGTCTGAGCGACTGTTCGCGGTTCTCGATGAAGAGCCGGAAATTGACGATGTAACCGATCCCATGGAAATGGAGAGCACGACGGGTGAAATTGAATTCAGGAACGTCTGGTTTGCCTATAGTGAAGAGGAATGGGTTCTCCGCGATGTGTCGTTTATGGTACACTCCGGCCAGCGCGCTGCATTTGTCGGGGCGACAGGTGCCGGGAAGACTACAATTATCAGCCTGATGTGTCGCTTCTACGACGTACAACGTGGCACCATTCTTGTGGATGGGGTTGACATCAAGAACATCCGACAGAAGGATCTGAGGCGCCATGTGGGCATGGTTCTTCAGGACGTTTTTCTGTTCTCAGGAACGATTCTCGACAACATAAGGCTGTGGAGTGATTCTATTTCTGAAGACGAGGCGAGAGCGGCTACTACAAGCGTCAATGCGCTCCGTTTCATTGAAAAACTGCCGGAGCAACTACAAACGGTTCTTGGTGAACGCGGAAATACCCTCTCGGTAGGCCAGAGACAGCTATTGGCTTTCGCCCGGACTCTCGCGCACGATCCAGCGATTCTTGTATTGGATGAGGCTACATCGAATATTGATACCGAAACTGAACTGCTTATTCAGGATGCCCTTGAAAAGCTCATGGCCGGCCGCACGTCGATCATCATAGCCCATCGACTGTCGACTATACAGAATGCGGATCAGATTATCGTCCTCCACAAAGGACAGGTACAGGAAAGTGGGACTCATCAGGATCTCCTGGAATTACGGGGCGTATATTTCAAGCTCTATCAGCTCCAGTACAAGGATCAGGAGTGGGTCAACCGGCAGATTTGATAGGGCACTTTATGGTACCATCGGTCGTCCCATTATTGAACGGGAGCATCTATCTGTACACACGAAAAACAGGTTGACATAGCCGGCAACCACAGCTACGTTTTTTGTTTTCTCCTGAGACTGATATCCACTTGGGAGGGGCACCCCAAATGCTACAGTTACAGGTTCTTGTACTAAATCAGAGTTACGAACCTCTGAGCGTCTGTACTGCCAAACGGGCCATCGTACTTGTCTTTCTTGGAAAGGCAGAAATCGTTGAGCGCCGGAACCTGCGAATTCATGCGGCCTTCGAGTCATTCGAATTGCCCAGTATAGTCCGACTTGTCGCATATGTTCGCATCCCAAATACCGGCATTATTTTATCGAGAAAGAACGTCATCAAGAGAGACGGCCACCAGTGCCAGTATTGTGGTACTATGCGTGGTCCAATGACCGTCGATCATATTATCCCAAGGATCCGCAGGGGCGAGGACACTTGGGAGAACCTTGTTTGTGCATGCCAATCATGCAACAATAAGAAGGGCGATCGATCAGTCGAGCAGGCCAATCTGAGCCTGTTAAGAAGACCCCGACAGCCCACGCGTATTCACTTTATCAGGGATTTCATTGGTGTAGGTGATCAGAAGTGGCGCCCATATCTGTTTCTGAATTAGTTCTGACTCCGGGGTAACTTGATGGCCTATCAGGTCAAACTTGAAAACTTCGATGGACCGTTGGATCTGCTGCTTTTCCTGATTCAGGAAAACGAAATAGATATCTACGATATTCCGGTGGCGCTGATTACCGGTCAATACCTTGAATACATAGAGGTCTTGACTTCGCTGGACCTTGAAGTCGGTGGTGATTTTCTTCTGATGGCCGCTACACTGGTCAGGATTAAGGCCAAGATGTTACTCCCACGGCGGCTGTCTGAAGAAGAAGAGAATCTGGAAGATCCGCGCGAAGAGCTGGTCAGGCGATTGGTTGAATACCGACAATTCAAGGAGGCGGCCACGGTCCTTGGCGGTCACGAAGATACCCAGCTTGACGTCTTCTTTCGCCCTGTAACGGATAATTATGTGGATGAGGAGGCCAGTCCGGAAGACATCGTTGAGGAGATCAAACTCGATCTCAACCTCTGGGATCTGATCCGCGCCTTCAAAGGCGTTCTGGATCGCGAGGGTGACGAATTGGCCCGCACCATTGGGCGGGAGAGCATCACCATCGAGGAGAAGATGGACGAGATCATGTTTCAGCTTAATTCGCAGGAGGGCCTGTTTTTTCGCGACCTCTTTATAGGGGAGACGGGCAGGTCGATCCTTGTGGTGACATTTCTCGCACTTCTAGAATTGATACGGCAGAGACAGCTCGAAGTACAGCAGTCTGGCACACTGGGTGATATCTGGCTGGTACAGCGCGGTGCCTGATGCATTCGTGCACCTGTCTGTTTCACCAGTAAAATGGATACAATATGTCTGAAGAAACCGACGATGATTTACCCCGCGAGTTTATACCGGCCTCAGAATACCGTGCCATCATAGAGGCCGTGTTGTTTGCCTCGGACATGCCACTGTCGTTGAATGAGTTGAGTCAGATCCTCGAAGGCGCTGAGCAGGCAATGATCCGAAATGCCATCGAAGGGTTGAACGAAACATACAACGCTACCCCGCATAGTTTTCAAATAATAGAAGTAGCGGGAGGATACCAGTTCGGCGCCCGTCCTGAGTATGCCAGATGGATCAGGCGCGTGTACCGGGGGCGAATTCCTTCACGCCTTTCCCAGGCATCTCTTGAGTGTCTTTCAATTATCGCCTACAAGCAACCCATCAGCCGTACGGAGATCGAAGCTGTCCGTGGTGTCAACGTGGATGGCGTGTTACGAACATTGCTGGATCGGTCTTTGATCCGAATTGCCGGCAGAGGCACCGGGGTGGGACGTCCCATTCTGTATGCGACTACAAGTGAGTTTCTGAAGTACTTCGGGCTAAACAGATTGACCGATCTGCCTAAGGTCGATGAATTGAAGGAGATGCTCCGTGATCGCGATGTAGATATGCCAGACCTCGAAGAAGACCCCTCTCTATTCCCTACCCCGCAATCTCCCAAGTTTGATCGTGATAAGACTGAATAAATTCCTGGCTGACGCTGGTGTGGCCTCGCGTCGCGGGAGTGACACTCTGATTCGCTCAGGGCGTGTCACGGTCAACGGTCTGATTCCAGAGAACATCGGCATGAAGGTCGATCCTGAGGTTGATCTTGTCGTGCTGGATGACAACGTCGTGACGTCCACGGGGCCCCTTATCTACTGTATTTTGAATAAGCCAGCTGGCTGTGTGACAACGGTGACAGATACCCATGGGCGACCTACCGTCATGGATTATCTCAAGGATATCCCACAGAGGGTCTTTCCCGTGGGAAGGCTGGATTTCGATACAGAGGGTCTGCTACTCATAACAAACGATGGTGATTTAAGTCAGACTCTATCGCATCCGCGCTTCAAGGTTGAGAAAGAATACCTCGTTACTGTGCGAGGTAGGCCTACATCGCCACAGCTGGATAGATTGGAGACTGGAGTTGCCATAGACGGGCGGCTGACTGCTCCCGCCAAGGTTGCATTGGTCTCAAAGAAAAGAGGAAGAACCTGTTTGCGCATGACGATTCGCGAGGGAAGAAAACGCCAAATCCGATATATGTTTCGCTCTTTGGGCTATCAGGTGGAGCGCTTGATCAGGATCCGTATTGGTCCAATCATACTGGACGATCTGAAACCAGGTACGTGGCGAATGCTGACGAAAACCGAGATTTCGTCTTTGAAAATTCCTCCCAAAATGAAAGATGAGTAAAGAAAAGCTTGCTTTATCATCGCTTTTTCTGAAGATTCTTGCCGCTTTGATTGTAACAGTAGTCTGCTTGGGAAGGTCGATGCGGCCGCCGAGTAGGAGTTCCCGAGGAAAATTCGGGCGTTACAAGAGCATTACCCCACGGTGCCGGAGTGCACTCTGTGCATTTGTACAGTCTTTAGCTGGCGCCGATTCCAATTCATTCAAGGAGGTAGTAACTCATGCCAGAGGAAACCCAGAAGGCTCAGGATGAAGTGCAGGACGAGTCTTCGTCACCCGTCGAAACCGCTGAGACGGCAGCTATAGAAGAGCCAGCGGAGCCACCTGAAGATACTGTGGAGGAAGAAGTCGTCGTTGAACAGGCGGCTGAGCCAGAACCTCCCAAGCGGAAACCCGCAGTGTATCCAAAGTGGTATGAACCGGAAACAAGCGATTATACTCCTGAGCAGTTTCAGGAAATGACCGATCTCATAGATGAGACGATGAAGGACATCAAAGAAGGTGAAATCGTCCCAGGCCGTGTGGTCGCAATGGAAAGTGGCGATGTAATTATAGATGTCGGATTCAAGTCGGAAGGCTCGATTCCGTTGGCGGAGTTTACGGAGCCCGATACGATCCAGGTGGGTGTTGACGTTGAAGTATACCTGGAGAGCATCGAGGATCAAGATGGTCAGCTTGTAATTTCGAAACAGAAAGCTGACTTCATGAAGGTGTGGGACAATATCAAGGATTCCTACGAAGAGGGCTCCGTGGTAGAAGGACAGATTCTACGGCGAATCAAGGGCGGTCTTGTCGTGGATCTCTTTGGCGTGGACGCTTTCCTTCCAGGCTCCCAGGTGGCTTTGAAACAGACACCGAATCTGGATCAGTTTATCAGTCAGAAACTCCCATTCAAGATCATCAAGCTGAACAAGAGTCGCCGAAACATCGTTGTGTCGAGGCGTGTGGTACTTGAGGAGGAGAAGGAAGTTAAGAAGAAAGAGATCATCGGTGAGCTTGAGAAGGGCCAGGTCCGTCAGGGCGTGGTCAAGAACATCACCGATTTCGGCGCATTTGTGGATTTGGGCGGCATAGACGGCCTACTCCACATCACGGACATGTCTTGGGGCCGCATTGGCCATCCCTCAGAGCTTGTCAGCATTGGCCAGGAGATTACAGTAGCTATCCTCGATTTCGATCGAGAACGCGAGCGTATCTCTCTTGGGTTGAAACAGCTTCAGCCGTATCCATGGGCTAATGTTGAAGACCGCTATCCCGTAAATGAAGTTGTGGATGGACGTGTCGTTAGCATTACAGACTATGGTGCATTCGTTGAACTGGAGAAGGGTGTAGAAGGGTTGGTTCATATTTCCGAAATGTCCTGGACCAAACACATTACACACCCCTCGAAAATTGTCTCCATCAACGAAGAGATCAAGGCGATGGTCCTCAAGGTGGATCCTCAGAACGAAAAGATCTCACTGGGAATGAAACAGGTCCAGCCGGATCCATGGTTGGCCTTGGACGATAAATATCCCATTAGCACCATTGTGCATGGTAAGGTGCGGAATCTGACGGCATTTGGCGCTTTCGTTGAGCTCGAAGAGGGTATCGATGGTCTGGTTCATATTTC
>JABIQT010000060.1 GCA_018667995.1 Candidatus Latescibacterota bacterium | reverse complement strand
TCTGATATGCCACCACATTTATGAGGGCGAATCCCGTGCCGGCATGAGGATGGGGCGAACCGTCCGGCCTTCTCGCACCAAGAGGCACAAACCCCCCGGCACAGGGATATTTCATCATGACAGACGGGGCATTCGGTGGACTGGTCCGTGGATTGGGCGCCTCGTGATTACGCGAAATGGGTACGGCTCTATCAGCGGTCACCTTGTTCAGGTCATCGAACAGAACGACATCCATCCCGATCTCGAAGTCGGCCCCGGGGGCATCGCCTCTGCGAATATTGCAGAACGCTGCTGCCAGACCGGGCGCGACCTGAAAGGGCATAATTACCTGGTACAGCCAGGTCTCTCCGGGAGGGGTACTGGGAGGATGAACAAGGTCCGGGCTTCCATTTGTGATTTCGAAATGGACGGGGTCGTGGGACTGGCATTCGGGCATTCGGGAGATCCTTTCCAATGCTGTGGTGACCGATTGGTTTCTGCCAGAGTGGGAGGCGAGAGGCAGGTCCGATCCCAGTCTCCCTCAATACGGCCTGCGGATACTGATCAGGTCGCCTGCCGTTGAGGCAATCCTATCTTCCGCATCAACGCAGAATGCCGGGGATCCGACCGCCATGAGTCGTAGTAGTTCACATATTTGCTAATTGGTAATTGTGGATCGCGTTTTTCATAGGCATCATCGAGGTTGGTAAACGCCTCACCAGATTTGCCCGGAATCCGTTTGAGGCACTCTTCCATGCCGCCCGCACCCAAGTCGCCCAGGATTGTACAAAGCCCGATTTGCTGTCCCTGACACATATTGAGAAAATGCCTTCACAAGCGTAAAACGGCTCAAAGGATTTGCTGTCAGTCTACCATGATGGAAATCTGAAGATGAGATGCAGCGATATACTACCGAGTATCTACGAACAAGACAACAAGGAATTCAGATCAGAATGGCGACCTGCCTAAGCGAAGGGACGCTTTATCAGGGATTGTTTTACACGTGGTATTGCGGGGCATTGAACTGGTAATTGGGAATCGGGTATCCGGGAAGTGGCCTACCCTTTGGAAATTCGATACCGTGTCTGCGTATCATTATGGTACCTCACCAAATCGCCCCAATAAAGACCGTTTGAGGTGCTGTTCGTACGCGAATCGGCCCCAACCTTTGTATGTCGAATCCGGTCCATACGAACACGCAAGAATCCGAAATGTTTACTGCCCCACGAAAGCCTCGAGGCACCATGTTCAGAAACTATCTCACGATTGCCCTGCGCAACTTGTCAAAGCATACCGGTTATTCCTTGATCAATATACTGGGTCTCGCCGTCGGCATGATGTGTTTCATCCTGATCTCCCTCTTCGTTCGCATCGAACTCAGCTATGACCGTTTTCACGAGAAAGCTGACCGAATATTTCGTGTAGTGAAGGAAGATCCCGGCAATTTCTACTTAGGTAACAACCACTACGCCGTCACACCGATCCCCCTTGCCCCAGCGCTGGCAGCGGAATTCCCAGCCATTGAGATTGTGACCCGAATCGACAACGTGACCGAGTTGATTTCCAAAGACGATCTCAAGGTTTACGAAGACGGTATGTGGGGTGATGAACACTTTTTTGATGTTTTTTCATATCAACTGGTGTCCGGCGATCCCCGCACGGCTCTGAAGGAACCCAACACCATAGTATTGTCTCGATCCATGGCGGCCAGATTCTTCGGCGATTCCGATCCGATGGGGCAGACCTTGCTATTCCGAAACGAGAAGACGTTACGTGTCACTGGCCTGCTTGAAGATCCCCCTGAGAACGCCCATTTCACGTTCAACTATCTCGTTTCGTTTCCTACGTCGGAAAACTTTGTCAGGAATCAGGACATATGGGACAGCAACTCGTGGTATACCTATTTCGTCCTCCGAGCCGGACATTCGATTGAAGAGGTAGAGAGCGGGCTCCCTGCTTTTACGAAGACCCACCTTGCAGATAGTTTCACGCGTCGCCCCGAGCGCATGTCACGATTTTACGTACAACCACTGACCGACATTCACCTGTTCTCCCACATAAATTTTGATCTGGACCGCAGTGGGGATATCAAGTACGTCTACATGTTTTCCTGCGTAGCGCTGGTGATATTGCTGATCGCGTGCATCAACTACATGAACCTGGCGACGGCTCGGTCAGCGGCACGATTTCGCGAGGTCGGTGTACGCAAGGTCGTAGGCGCTGTTCGAGGTCAGTTGATGGTCCAGTTTATAGGCGAATCGGTGGTATTGTCCCTGATTGCCGTAGCTCTGGCGAGTATTTTGGTGGCCCTCCTGTTGCCCACGTTCAATACCCTCGTGGAGCGCGCGATTTCGCTGGACTTCTCCAAGGACGGTCTCCTGATGATCGGTCTGGTCTGCGTTGGAGTTGGAGTTGGTGTCGTATCGGGCTCCTATCCTGCCGTGATCTTGTCCGGTGCCCGTCCCGCTGTGATCATCCGCCAAAGCAATAGATCGGGCAGCCGAAAGGCCTGGCTGCGAAACACGCTGGTAGTCGGGCAATTTGCGGCGACCATCATGCTGATCGCGGGCACATTGGTTATCGATGGGCAGTTGGACTATATGCGTACGACGGACATAGGTGTGGATAGGGATCATGTGGTCGTCATAGATGTGGAAGACGCGGAGACGCGAAAGCAGTACGAGAGCATTCGCGGCGAGTTCATGAGTCACCGCAATATAATCATGACGACCACATCGTCGAGCATGCCCACTCGCATATCCTCACAGACTGCTCTGAGTGACTGGGACGGACGGAGCGATGATACACGGGTGCCTATCTACACCGCTTCCGTTAATTACGACTATGTGGAGATGTTCGGGCTTGACGTGGTGGAGGGGCGCGGTTTCTCTCGTGAATTCCCCTCCGACAGCAAAGGGGCTTTAATGCTGAACGAAACGGCCGTGGAGCAGATTGGCTGGGAATCTGCGGTAGGTAAGACCATCAAATTCTGGGGCAGCGAGAACGACAGGGGTACGGTGGTTGGTGTGCTGAAAGACTATCATATGCACTCATTTCACCAGGAGATCGAACCCCTGATGCTGTACATGCGGCCAGACCGTTTCTCGCGCATCCTGGTCAAAATAGAACCCCACGATATCCCGGAGACGATAGCCTTCATGGAGGAGAAGATGAAGGGCTTCTCGCCCGATTATCCCTTTACCTATGAGTTCCTCGATGACGCATTCAACCGCATGTATAAGACCGAACAGACCCTCTCCCGGGTTTTTACGTATTTCACCGGAATCGGGCTCGTCATTGCCTGTCTGGGTCTCTTTGGTCTGGCTGCTTTTATGGCGGAGCAGCGCACAAGGGAAATCGGCGTTCGAAAGGTCCTGGGCGCTTCGCTGTCAAATATAATGTGGATTATGTCCAGGGACTTTGCCTATCTGATCATCATCGCCTTTGCCATCGCCGTACCGGTCTCCTTTTATGCCATGGAGCAATGGCTGGATGCCTTTGCGTACCGAATCGAGCTGGGAGCCGGCATCTTTCTGCTCTCCGGTTTCGGCGCATTTCTGATAGCCTGGTGCACGGTGAGCTGGCAATCACTCCGGGCGGCACGGGCGAACCCGGCTGAATCACTTCAGTATGAGTGACTGTGTGAGATCCGTCGGTTGAAGTGTACGAGCTACGCACCGACGGCCTTCTGCCAGAGTAACCTGCCCTCGATCTCACAGTTCATCGCCTGTGATCGGGACCGGATGGTGTCTCGCCACGAACGACCGATTGTTAGGCAAGATGATTTACGCCAGGCAGTAGGTACCTCTTCTTTATGATTCGCATACCCAAATGCGTATCCCCGTGTCAAGCCTGGTTACTTCCCATGGTGCAGCGCATCGGCTGGGTTAGTCCAGGCCGCTTTGAGCGCCTGGTATCCTACCGTGATTCCGGCGATCAGAAAAGCGGCCAATCCGGCAGCGACGAAGAGCCATATGCTCATGTCTGTGCGGTACGGAAACTCCTGAAGCCATTCATTCATCACGAAATAGATCACGGGTGCGCCTACGATGAAAGCTACGGCAACCAGTCTGGTAAAGTCGCGTGAGAGTAGGACTACGATATCGGAGACCGTAGCGCCGAGGACCTTTCGAACGCCGATTTCCTTTGTGCGCTGCTCAGCCATGAAAGAGGCGAGGCCGAAGAGACCAAGGCAGGCGATCGTGATTGACAGGATTGCGACGGCTACAAAGACGGAACCCATCCGCTGTTCAGCCATGTACTGTTTTTCGAAATCCTCATCGAGAAACGAATACTCCATAGGCGGATGATTTGGAAATGTGGTACTCCATTGATCCTGCAGGATCCCCAAGGTACCTGATAAATCCTCGCCGTGAACTTTTACCACCATGAAGTGAGGCGCCTGGGGACCAGAGAAATACAGAATAAAAGGTTCGATCGGTTGATGCAGCGATCGGTTGTGAAAGTCGCGCAATACACCGATCACCTTCAAGGGGCGCGGATCGGGAGGACCTCCCAATCGGAAAAACTCCTTCCCGATAGGGTTATCCCATCGAAGAGATCGCACGGCCGCTTCATTAATCAGGCAGGCGGTGGAATCGGTTGAGAATTCGCGCGAGAAATTACGCCCTTCGATGACGTCAAGCCCCATTGCATCCACATAATCATAATCCGCTGCATTCAACTGGAACGTGGGACTTTGATCTTCCGGGACACCCTCCGGTCTGATCACATCGATGCCGGGCCGGCCACCAGGGACGTT
>JABIQT010000061.1 GCA_018667995.1 Candidatus Latescibacterota bacterium | reverse complement strand
GGGCTCGAACTTCGCCTTCGACACGCCCCTGTCACCGGCCACAGGTGACATATCGTCACTTGCCGAGGCCGCCAGCAATGACGCAGGCGTACACTCCGATCTGTTGGCGGAGGACACTCCATCGGTCTATGCGTCGGATATAGAAGACGGCCCCCCCCTCCGTTACTCCTATAGCCTGGCGGTATTCAGAAATGACGATGGGACTGCAGCGGTAGAAGTCGACTATGCGGTACCCGCGTCAGAACTGACATTCCGCGAGAACCAGGCGGCGATTGAGAGTGCCCTGGCAGTCTTCGACGGCAATTGGAGAGAACTCGAATCCGTGGTACAGAATGAGCGCCTTACCATCTCTCCGGATGCCGACGTCACCCATCAGGTCGCACTATATCGACGTTCCCTGACGGCGCCGCCGGGCCAGCACCAGTTCGCAATCCGGGTCACCGATGAGGAGAGCCGTCGCAGCGCCGTGGCCCGTCAACCGGTGCGGGTGCCTGACTATTCCCTGAACGAACTGAGCATCAGCGACATCCGCCTCGTTACCAAGGTGACCGCCTCGACCACCGGCCGATTCACGCGAGGAGGCCGGCAACTCATTCCAAATCCGGCGGGTGTCTTTGGCGTTACACAGCCGATAACGTTGTATTTCGAGGTCTACCATCTAAAGCGAGACTCAAATGGACGTACCTCGGCAGAGATCGAGTACACGGTCTTTCCGCTCTCCGGCGAGAACCGCCCCATATTGACTGCTACGGGGGAGA
Source organism: Candidatus Latescibacterota bacterium (assembly GCA_018667995.1). GTDB lineage: Bacteria > JAAXHH01 > JAAXHH01 > JAAXHH01 > JABIQT01 > JABIQT01. The sequence goes on along the minus strand of JABIQT010000061.1, from coordinate 1,830 downwards.
CATTTGCGAACCGCAAAGAAGGTGCGGAATCAGCCCTGTTTCAAGATGAGGAGGGTACCGAAGAAACCCTACGTCGAGATGTAGCTATAGCACTGACCGGAGCGGAGACGGGCCGATACGCCCTCCAGGTGATGGTCTCTGATCGAAACGAAAACAAATCGGTTAGCGCATCCGTCGTGCTCCGACTCGTGGAATGATACGATAAGGAAGCCAGATACGAGCACATCATCAGGCTGGGGTTTCAAGGTATTTGCATCCCATAGCCGCTTCCAGCCACTAACCTGTTTACAACCAGAATCACGACAATTACATTAGCGTCTCTAAGTCATTCAAATCGACGCATCACCGCCACGGGGAGTACTGATGGCCCCCACCATTCACCGGCTGGCCCTATTGGGATTCGGACCGGTTGGGCGCAGTTTTTCTGAGATCCTGTCGGAGAAATATCAACAGGTGGAGGCGCGGTATGGTCTACGGCTTCAGATCGTCGCCGCAGTGGATCGCACGGGTGGGGCTGTTGACGAGGCCGGCCTGGATCCTGCCGCTTTAGTTGCCGCAAAGCGGGCCGGGGGGCTCTGCCAATACCCCGTTCGGGGTCGAGATGGTCTGACGGGCACGGAATGTCTCTCCGTTACGGAAGTCGACACCGTGCTTGAGGCTACTTCGGTCAATATGCAGGATGGCGAACCGGGAATGAGTTACGTCAAGCAGGCCCTTTCCGCTGGTCGGAATGTCGTCATGGCCAACAAGGGACCGTTGGTACTGGCATACCGGGACGTTTCGGAACTCGCAAAATCCAATGGGGTTTCCCTGAAGTTCAGCGCCACGCTCGGCGGCAGTATGCCCACCTACAACCTGGGTGTTCGAGACCTCGCGGGGTGTACCATTGAACGGGTGGAGGCGGTGCTGAACAGTACCTCTCATTATATCCTCTGCCGCATGAACCTGGGCGACACCTACGAAGAGGCACTCGCGGAGGCCCAGAGAATTGAGATCGCGGAGCGCGATCCCACGCTTGACGTGGAAGGTTGGGATGCCACCAATAAAATGGTCATCCTGGCCAACAGCGTACTGAATACACCTACAACGCTGGCCGATGTTTCCCGGACAGGGATTACACATCTCTCGGAAGCGGATCTGCCAATGACCATGCTGGCCACAGCGGAAAAGACCAATTCGGGCTACCGACTGGCCGTTGCACCCGTTCGGCTTCCAGAGGATCACCCGCTGGCCACACTAGATCCGTTGAGCATGTCGGCGATTTTCTACACGGATCTCATAGGTCCCATGATGATCACGGTGAACGAACGAGGGCCGCGACCGACGGCTGCGGCAATGTTGCGAGATGTCATAGAAATTGCCGGTGGCTCGGTGTAGTACCGATCTCGACCACCGGAAAATACGCGGTCTAAACACTATCTGGTTTCATGCACTTTGTACGGGGAGACTCTGATGAAACAACTGCTACTGTCCAGTGTCCTACTACTAACGTTCCTGCTGGCAGGTGTCGGCACTACCGATGCACAGGAGGAGAGCCAGATCGTCGTCATCACGACGCGCTTTGGCGACATAGAGGTTGCCTTGAATCCCACGAAGGCACCCAATACTACAGCGAACTTCCTCAAGTATATGGAGGCGGGACACTACGACGGCGGTCAGTTCCACCGCACGGTTACCCCGGATAACCAACCCAATGACGCGGTTCAGATCGAAGTCATCCAGGCGAGTATCAACTCAGAATTCGCCGAAAAAGGATTTGGTGCTCTCGATCTGGAACGTACCAGCGTGACCGGACTTGAGCACCTGGATGGCACAATCTCCATGGCACGG
>JABIQT010001084.1 GCA_018667995.1 Candidatus Latescibacterota bacterium | reverse complement strand
AATGACGATGATGACGATGATGATCGCTATGATCGTCGTAAAAGAAGAGGATCCTCCCGTACCAGCTATAGCTCCAACTCCAGCACCGAATCCGATTGGGACCCTCTAGATATGGGACGATTCTTCAAGGGCCTATTCACTGGTGCATGGCCCTCCTCCTGGAAACTGAACAATCCGAATTTCTGGTCGACTGGATACGCCCCCTATCCATATTCTTCCCCTTACAAAGGGCGTTATCTGCATACAAATGGGAACAGAAATTCTGTCAGCGTAACCGGACATTATTTTCGTGAAAGTAAGGAACTACGAGGTTACAACGTCTGGAGTCGTTTCTCTCCTTCACCATTCTACAGCGTCGAGGCCCACGTCACGGGACTGACCGAAACGCTCCTGCATAGTGACGATCATCTGGCCTTCTACGATGTATACGTGAATTACCAACGCGTCCGGCATGAAAACGTGGCCTACTGGTTTGGCGTAGGTGTAAAGACTATGCAGGGCAACGCCACCTACTACGGTCCGGCGGCAACCACTGGACTGGAGATATATCCAGGAAGCCCGATAAGTCTATATGGTATGATTAATGTTGGAGGATTGAACGCAAGGGCGGTCTGGGAAACGCAGGCACGGTTGAATATACATGCGAACAGAGGGATGTTTTACGCCGGATATCAGCGCATTTCGGTTGGGCGGGTAGCGATTCGAGGGATCGTTGCTGGGATGGGCCTGCATTTCTAACGAGCTTTGCGATATCTATCCCACCTATAGGCTCTGGATATCGGGGGAACAACGAAATACATGGATCCAGTATGATGCGAGCCATAGCCTATTGAACTACTATTCGGTTCTCCAGCCAGCGAGATGTTTCAACTTGAATGACGACTTTACCTGTCCGAACTGGCCTGCAAGATGTGTTTATTGAACTTTTGAAGGAACATCTCTCTTGGAGCTTCCTGCGAGCGACGGTATCTCACCGACATTAGCCTGGGCTCCCGGAACCGCGGGTGTTGCCGCCACTATGGGATCCAAACCGGGCTGATAGGGTCTGTAGTTCTCCTGAGGAATTTTGTCCTTAATCGTTTCCTGGTATTCCGGCAGAAGGCTCCAGTGAAGATCAGGTCGTATATGATGCGCCACGTGGCATCCAATGTGGAACCCAAGGGCTTTGTATGGCAAACTCAGGAAGGTATTTGAAGAGTCGAAATCATTAGTCATTTTGCAGCCGTGATGGTGGGAGTAGTTATTGTCACCAAGGCCAAAATAGACGACCACCCAGGGAATAGCGAAAAAGAATAGGAAGCTCCATACGTCAATATAGATCAGAGCCGCACTCGCTACCGTGAAGAGAATCATGGTGCGAACAAAGCGCCTCAGAATCTTAGTGCCCGGGTTGCGGAATACAAAGATTAACGAATGGCAGATCGTGAGAATAGGAAAGGTCACCACATAGTAAAATCGGCCGATTGGTATATCGGGAAAATGGGTCCCTTTGAATCCAAACATACTGGACCAGTCCGAATCACCCTCGCCGAATTGCTGATTGTATGCGTGATGGTTTTGAACATGGTGCACCTTGTAGAATTCATACGGCGTACCATTTGAGTAGAAACAGAGGAAACCGAGAATCTCATTCAGGCTCCGTTGCTCAAATATACCAAGGTGAGCATGATTGTGCTCTATGAGATTTACCTGGCGAACAAGTAGAATAATGAGGAAAAAAGTATACCACGGCCACGAAAAAGCAAAGGCTGTTAACTGTATGCCCAGGGCGGTCAAAACAAGTGCTACTGAGATGAGGTCAATCCGATACTTTAATAATCGGAATTCTTTCACAGTGATGTGTCCTTATGTTGATATATCAGACATATTACTCTTTTATCTCTTCAAGCGGGCTCTCGCACTTAGGAAACCTACTTGCTTGTGCGAATTTGCTATATGACCCCAACGGGATTCGAACCCGTGTTGCCGCCGTGAAAGGGCGGTGTCCTAGGCCAGGCTAGACGATAGGGTCTGGGCATTTCCGCCCTTTTTTCAGGGCGCCCTAATGTATCATCGGGACTCCGGAATTGCAAGAACTTTTTACGATGATTTTCGTGCAGAACCCTCGTAGATCATGTCGAGTGCGGCTTCCCATGTTTTCCTTCCGAGAATGCAGCTCTATCAAGTGTGTCCAGGCGATTACCTTGGGCATTTCTATTAATGGAAAGCAGTCTTCGAGCACAACTATACTGCAACAACCGAAAGCATACATCTTGACGAGTT
>JABIQT010000159.1 GCA_018667995.1 Candidatus Latescibacterota bacterium | reverse complement strand
TGGGGCCGTACGGCGAGACAGGGCGTTGCCGACTCGGGGACAGGACCAGGAAGGATCACCGACAATCCGCCAGCAGCATGGAAAACGGCCGTCTCATCCGTGCGATTGACCGAGCCTTCAAGCAAATTCATCTTACCCATGAACTGTGCAACAAACCGATTGGCCGGAGACTGGTAGATCATGTCTGGCGTGTCTAGCTGCTGACACACCCCCTCGTTCATGACAGCGATCCTGTCTGAGACGGCCAGTGCCTCCTCCTGGTCGTGGGTGACATAGATCGTGGTTATCTTCAATTGTCGCTGAAGGTCACGAATCTGATCCCGCGTCTCCTCCCGGAGTTTGGCATCCAGATTAGAGAGTGGCTCATCCAGCAACAGCAATGCCGGTTCGATTACAACTGCTCTTGCCAATGCGACCCTTTGCTGCTGGCCGCCCGAAAGTTGAGGCACCGGTCGTTTCTGAAGCCCCTCCAGGCCCACCAGGTCAAGTGCCGAAGCCACTCGATCCGCTATCTCCGATTTCTCCACTTTTCGTGTTTTCAGCCCGAACGCTACGTTCTCAAAGACCGTCATATGTGGAAACAGGGCATAGTTCTGGAAAACCATGCCCGTATTTCGACGGTTGACAGGAATGAATGATACATCCTGTTTATCGAATGAAATCGAACCTGAGGTAGGAAATGTAAAACCAGCGATCATACGTAGAATCGTGGTTTTGCCGCAACCGCTCGGACCCAACAGGCTGAAAAATTCACCGTCGTGTACGGTAAGGTCTATTCCTTTGACAACAGGGGCGTCGTCAAAGCTCTTCGTGAGGCTGGTGAGGGTAACGCTGGCCATAGGCTGACGTCCTACCCGTTATCCCTGATGTTCTCGTCCCAGTATTTCATCCACTCACCGGACTTCTCCGATAGGATCTTCCAATCGATGTCGAAAGGAGATACTTCAAGCTCCGCCATCCAGGACGGTAACTGCTCTTTGGGGATATCCAGGCGTGTGGGAATTCGGTAATGATCTTTGGCCTGTAACACCGTACTCTCGATATTTGTCACGAATTCGTAGAACGCCTTCGCATCTTCGCTGTTCTTCCCATTGGCGATCAAAGCGATACAGTCCGTGAAGATAGGGGCGCCGCTGGTTGGGACCACATATCCGAAGGGATAGGTATAGGTGTCTACCTGGAGCATGATATCAGACATTAACCAGACCGAAACTACGCCCTCCTTGCGGGCCACTTTCTGAAACATCATGGTTGGGTTAATGGCATACTCTTTAGTATTGGAATCCAGTTTCCGGAGCCAATCATAACCTTCGTCTGGGGACTCGCTGTCTTTATAGTACCGCCATATCATCCCTGAATAAGTCGTCCGCATTGTGCCGGACGCGAGCGGATATCGGATAACAATCTTGTCTTTCCATTGAGGCTGTAGCAAGTCTTTCCAATCCTGTGGGGCCGTTTCTTTGGTCAATTCCTGGCTGTTGAACATAATGACGGGAATGAGCTGAGCCGTTCCGAACCATCTGTTCCCGGCATCTTTGAAATCACCGATAACCTGATCTGACCAGGACGGCTGGTATGATTGAAGAAGACCTTCATCTGCAGCTTGTATGAAATTCGTAGCCGGCGCACCCCACCATATGTCCCCCTGTGGGTTGGCCCTCTCCGACCGTACCCTGTCCAATGCGTCCTGGGCGCCCATGTCGAGCCACTGCACATCAATCTCTGGGTTCGCCTGCTCGAAGCGGTCCTCGAAAACTTCGAGGATCTCCTTGCCGTGTGGCGAGTACACAGTCACGATGCGTTTACCCGAGTTATCACTGCATCCAGCTGAAAGCATCAATATTAAGATTAGCAGGATGCCGCCGCGGGCCACTGACATGGTTGTATCCTTTCAATATAAGTAACGAGGGAAAAAGAGACGCGTATATATACCCAAAAGCGGGTGTTGTGTCAACAGGCAATGGCCCCGCCTTGATTGCGTTTATCGCTTGTAATCCGCCTGTTGTATGGGCATATTGGGGTATCCATTGATCAATGACAATTCGTATTCACACCGGGTTTGGCATGCGGATGAATAAGGCACATTTTGCCCTCGTTGTAACGGTTCTCTGCTATCTCCTGGTGATTCCGTGTATGGTCCGCGCAACCAGCGGGTCCATGACCACGATTCGCCTTCCAACAGATTTCCCTATTGTGGATCTGTTGAAGAAATCGACTGCGATTCGGCCCAAAGTCGGTATTGCACTCAGTGGCGGTGGCGCACGGGGCTTTGCACACATAGGTGTGTTGATGGCGCTGGACAAGGCTGGTATTCCTGTTGACTTCATTGCTGGCAGCAGCATGGGGTCCATCGTAGGCGGGCTCTATGCAGTTGGATACAGCCCTGTGGAACTCAGGCGTCTTGCATTGGCGACAGACTGGAGACGCCTTTTCCTGGATGATGCGGGTCGTGCCGATCTTTTCGTGACCCAGAAGATGGACCAGACTGATCATACTATTCAGATTCGGATGGATGGGATAGATCCACAGATCCCGACGGGATTGTCCGCTGGACAGAAACTGCAGATGCTTTTTACGTCCCTGACTGCTCCTGCTAACTACCTGGCGGACGGCGACTTTTTACGTCTTCCTGTTCCATTTCTCGCGGTTGCGACGGATCTTACGACCGGAGAACGGGTGATTCTAAATGGCGGTAATCTGGCGGAGGCCATGCGCGCCAGCGCCGCTGTGCCCGTGATATTTTCGCCCGTACCAAAAGGAAGTGGGTTGTTGGTAGATGGCGGCATCGTCGAGCCACTACCGGTGGATCTGGTTCGGGAGATGGGCGCAGATGTGGTCCTCGCTGTAAATACCCAGGATACATTGCGTACGCGAGAACAACTGGCAGCACCGTGGGATGTGGTTGATCAAGTCATCACCATCTCAATAATGAGGTCACTCAGAGATCAGCGAAATCGGGCGGATGTGGTCATCACTCCGCGCATCGGCGGCCATGCCTCATCAGGCTTCTCGAATATCGATCGGCTCATCGCCCTTGGCGAAGAAGCTGCTCGGCCACTGATTCCAAAGATTCGGGAGATTCTGGCTGCAAAATCGAATAATGATGTCGAAGACCTGGGACGCGTAGCCAGGGTCAGCATCGAGGGATGGGCAGACAGTCAGGACCTGAGAAATGGCATAGTGTTGAAGACGAGACCCGGGTCGCCTGTAGTTGCCGATATGATTCGAGCCGACCTTGAGATGTTGTACCAGCGGGGTAAATACGCGTCAGTAGTGGCCGAGGTGTACGATGACGAAGCTGATCGACATGTTCGTTACCGCCTTACGGGCAATCCGGCTCTAAAGGAAATCAAGATTACCGGAACTACGGTCGCGAGCCCAGATACCTTGTTGTCGCTGATGGCCTCGAGGATCGGCGCACCCATAGACTTCCGTACGTTGAGACAGGATGCAGAGCGGATTCGGTCGTGGTATCACGATCGAGACTACAACCTCACACATCTTGCCTCGTTCACGGCCGATTTGGAGACTGGTAGGGTTGAAATGGTCCTGGACGAAGGG
>JABIQT010000955.1 GCA_018667995.1 Candidatus Latescibacterota bacterium | reverse complement strand
TTTGCGCCAATAGTATTTCAGAGGATGATCTTCTGGCCAACCAGAATAGATGTCCTCCCAGTCCAACCCGTTGCTGTGCGGCCCGAGCGACCCCGGAGCGACGGTGTCAGAAACGCGCTGGAATCGGGCATCGATCGATAGACGCAGGCGACTACTCGTATTCGGCATACCGCGATGAACGGTCAGGCTATGGAACAGCAGGACATCACCCTGGCACTGCGGCGAGTAAGCCCAGGCATCCTCATCAAGAGGATCTGTTATTTGAGTTCCTCCTGCCCCCAATGCTGGCTTGAAGTTGTAAATACCTCCCCTGTGTGAACCGGCATTGACCTGCAGCCCCCCCATCTCTTCAGGAATATCCGACATACCTATCCAGGCGGTGATCGTCTCTTCACAGCCCTGGATCGGAATCCAGTCCTGGTGCGCAGGCGTAGTGAATTCCGTGCGCTGGGGGAAAATAGTCCGCCCAATAATGCGGGCATGCGGGAGGATCTCATCGCCCAACATGCCCTGGAGCATGTTTATAAGCGCGGGATGATGTTGGATGGCGTGGAATTCGGGTAACTCCCTGTACACACGATACATGACGTTCATGTAGACGTCCTGGGGTTCTACGCAGAAGCCAGACATCTTCGCATCGCCTCTTTGAACGGGAGTTCTTTCGTCAACCCAGCCCGCAGCGGCTGCGATATCTATCCAACTTCTCCGAACAGATTCCAATACATCGGTTGGCAGCAATCGAGGTATGTATACGTAACCGTCGCGACACATGCGATGGTACAACTCGTCACCATCCGTGACCACATCCGAGGAGTCCAGAAACGGTCTCATCTTTTATCGAGCTCCTGTTCTTAGTAAGTCGTACGCCACGCGCACTTCAGAGGCCAGACGACGACAATAGATCTCAAATCCCTGTGAAACGAGGTATTCTCGCTAGAGAATAGACAGCAATTCGTTTGTATTCGGTTCAAGCTCCAGTACATAGGCGATATCTTCGTTAGCCCCATCGAACGTACTGCTTCTCGCCCGGCATCGTAATTAGACCCTGAAGCCTCTACTGGCACCCCCGTGTTCTGCCAGACCAGCCACTATAGCGCGGTCGTCAATATCTCACGGAGTGCCGTTACAAACGCCTCCGATTCTTCCCGTGTGCCCACCGAAACCCGCATCCAGCCTTTCATGTCCCAGCGTCGTTCGGCGTCAGCCACGGAGATTTTACGCTCAGCAAGGGCACGTCCCACGGGTCGCGCATCACGCTTGAGATTGACCATCATGAAACTGCTCTCGCTTGGGACGTACTCGAGTCCCATATCCGCAAACTGCTCGGCGAAGTACGCCTTCATCTCAATAGCCAGGCGCCTGGAATTGCGCTGATGCGAATAGTCGGTAAGTGCGGCCTCCGCGGCGACCTTACCGTAGAGACTTATGCCGTTGTCATAGTGGTATTTCGACATCTTCTCATTAACGTCAGGATGAGCGATAGCATATCCGACTCGTACTCCCGCCAGGCCGAATATCTTAGAAAAGGTACGTATGGACATCACATTTTTTCGTGTTGCAGCAAGACTGATTGAAGTTCTGTAATTCTGATCTCCCACAAATTCCACGTATGCCTCGTCCACGACCACAAGGACCTGCTCGGGCACCTCATTTATGAAGGACTCCACCTCGTGGTAAGGAACGATGGTGCCAGTGGGATTGTTGGGATTGCAGATGGATACCATTTTTGTACCACGATGGACCTTAGCCAGCATAGCCGTAAGGTCATGCCTGTAATCCTTCAAGGGTACACGGTGTACCACGCCACCAAATTCCTCCCAGTCTCGTTCGATGGACCCGTATGACGGTACGGCAGCCACCATTTCATCCCCGGCGTTCTCAAAGTAGGTTCGCGCCAGTGAATGCAGCACCTGACCGGAACCCGCAGCCATCAAAATGGGACCGATCCGACGGGGCTGCCCGGGCACCCGACGCGGAGGTTCATAATCCAACTCATGCAAATTCGCAATGGCCGATTCCAATGCCGATGAGCGATAATACCTGTTGCTGGACCCCATGTGCCGTAAAACAGCTTCAATGGCTCGAGGCGATGCGCCCAGGGGATTCTCATTGCTGCTAATCTGCACCACACCAGGTGCAACACCAACGCCGCGAATGGTGCGGTTCGTGGCGCGGCCAGCGACCTGCGCCTCGGCCATCTGCCAGGGAGTCATTACTGATAGAGCGGCGCTCCCGACCAACGCGCTCTTCATGAAATTCCTCCGAGATTCATCGAGATTACATTCTGCTTCTATCTGATTCGATGGAACATCGGAACTGTGGCCATCTGTCTTTTTCATCCTGTCCTCCTGAATGTGTTCGGTCTACACCAAGGGTGGTGACAACAAAAATGAGATCAAGTCTTAAGCTTAAGCCGGCTTTCAAGCCATTTTT
>JABIQT010000062.1 GCA_018667995.1 Candidatus Latescibacterota bacterium | reverse complement strand
TTTGTTGGCCGCTAAGAATGCGGTACCCGCTTTCAAATGGACAGCTCCTACACTCTCTCGGGATGCCTGCTGCTCCTGCTGAAAAGCATCAAAGGCCGACTTCATCTCCTCTGCCGACATCCGCATCTCCTTGCCCGACAACGCATCATCAATAGCCTGCAGAACGAAGGGCACATTCACGTCCATTCCGTCTCGCTTGAGACTTTGGGCGATGGAAAACCCTATGGCATAGCTGAATCGGTCTTTGGCCGTCTCCGGCTGGGCCTGGACCGTCGTGAAAGCGTCTGCAACCAGAATCGAAACAAAACTATACAGCAGTAAACGGCCTGTCATGGAGGCTCCTTTGTGGGAATGAACGAGTCGCCGCAATAAAGGCCCAATGGATGCGTCACGCAAGCAGATACTACCAGTTCCATACGTAGCCCCATATGTCCGTCTACGAACATCCACCGTACCAAAAGCGTACACATTGCATGCATCCGCACAAGTGTACAAGGGACTGAGGCAATGGTACGGAATTTGCGAGGTTAACTCGTAGCAAACAGGTCCTCACCATTTCGAGGAATAGAACCGATAGCAAACGAAAACTTTACTCAACCTTTTGGGGGTTGGTCGGTCTAACCCCTCATTGGCAGTCCCGACATCGCACACATGATTCCAGTACCACCCACGAAACGGAAGCAACTATGAGACTCTTTCTTGTATTATCGTTATCACTTATATGGGCCGGGAATCTGTGGGGACAACAGGATCAATCTGCCCCACGGGTCTACGAGACTCATCACGTCAATCCGCACTCCCCTGAAGTAGATGGCAAGCTCGACGATCCCGCGTGGGAAAGTGTACCTTGGAGCGAGAATTTCACCCAGGGCAGTCCTAACAGTGGTGAGGCTCCATCTCAGGACACTCAGTTCAAGGTCCTCTACGACGACAAAAATATCTACTTCGGCATTCGGGCCTTCGACACAGATCCCGAACTCATCGTCAACCGGGTTGCCAGACGCGACGATTTCGATGCCGACTGGGTCGAGGTGAATATCGATAGCTACTACGACAAACGTACAGCGTTTTCCTTTACATTGTCACCGGCAGCCGTTCGTGGAGATGAGTTGATCTCGAATGACGGCAACGATTGGGACAGCAGCTGGGATCCGGTATGGTACGGGGCCACCTCGGTGGACGAAAAGGGCTGGATAGCGGAAATGAGGATACCACTGTCACAGTTGCGCTTCGCTGCGGGCGATAACCAGACATGGGGTTTACAAGTTAACAGGCAGCTGTACAGAAAGGACGAGCGCTCTAACTGGAGATTCATTCCCAACAACTCTCCTGGCTGGGTGAGCCAATTTGGCCAACTTAAGGGCATAACCGGCATAAAGCCGTCCCGCCGTATGGAAGTCCTTCCATACGTGGTAGGAGACATAAGCCGTTTCCGTCCGGAAGCGAACAATCCTTTCCGGACCGGCCAAATTATCAACTCCCGCTTGGGCCTTGATACCAAATTCGGCTGAACCAGCAATCTTACTCTGGACGTCACCGTCAATCCGGATTTTGGTCAGGTCGAAGCTGATCCCTCACAGGTCAATCTCTCGGCCTTCGAGGTCTTCTTTCAAGAGCGCCGACCGTTTTTTGTGGAGGGCAAGAACATCACCGATCTCAAGGTCGGTGGCGGGGGACCGTATTTCAATGACCAGTTGTTCTATTCGCGCCGAATTGGCAGGCAGCCTCAGTTTTCCCCGAATCTCGCATCCGGTGAATCAATCGAACAGAAGAACAATACTTCAATTCTTAGCGCCCTCAAAATAACCGGCAAGACACAGAGCGGTCTCTCCATCGGAATTGTGAATGCAGTGACACAGAAGACAAATGCAGAAATCGATAATATCGGATTTCGACGAAAGGAAGCGGTTGAGCCCTTTACAAACTACACCGTCTCACGTCTGCAGCAGGATTTCAACGACGGTAAGACCTCATTTGGTGGTATGTTCACCGCTACGAATCGCGACATCAAGGATAACACTCTGAATTTCCTGAACCGTGCAGCCTACACCGGTGGTGTGGACTTCCGGCATCAGTGGGATGATCGCACCTATTCCCTCGATGCCAATGTCAATTTCAGTCACATCCGAGGCGATAGGCCAGCAATCATTCGGGCGCAGCGCAGTTCCGCTCGTTTCTTCCAACGACCGGATGCTGATTACGTAGCCGTTGATTCTACCAAAACATACATGAGCGGTCATGGTGGCACGGTGACCTTGCGCCGCTCGGGTACCAGTCCCTGGAACATGGGCTTGACTGGCACGTGGCGATCGCCAGGTTTCGAACTCAACGATCTCGGTTTTCTCAGACAGGCCGACGTAGGGATGCAAACAAGCTGGCTTGGATATCAGTCAAACAATCCGGGATGGATATTTAGGCGCTACAACCTGTTTTTTAACCAATGGCAGGGATGGAACTTTGGCAAAGAGCAGACATTTTTCGGTGGCAACGTCAACGGATTTGGACAGTTCAAAAACTATTGGAGTATGTGGGTTGACCTTGATTGGAGCTTGAGTGGCGTTTCGACTTCCGCGCTTCGGGGTGGCCCGGCTCTAAAGAATAACGGTAACCAGAGTCTCTTCATGGGGATTAATTCAGATGATCGGAGGAACTTTCGAGTTAGTCTGGGTGGCGGGCATAGTCGGACTCGTGGCAACCAAAATCGGTTCAGTAACGTGAGATTCTCAGTCAACTACCGTCCAACCGATGCCGTAAACGTAAGCCTGAACCCGTTCTTCAGTGACAGTCGAAACGAGACACAATATGTAAGCACTGAATCATTCCTGAACAATGACCGCTATATCCTAGGCCAAATCAACCAGAAGACTCTAGGAATATCATTTCGGATGAACTACAGCGTAACACCTAATCTCTCGTTTCAATACTATGGTCAACCTTTTGTATCCAGCGGCAGCTATTCAAATTTCAAACGTGTAGTCGACGCAAGGGCTGACGAATTTGCTGATCGATTCAACACCTTCACGGGCCAGGAAATTACCTACGATGCGGCCAACGACTCTTACTCCCTTGATGAAAATATCGACGGGACGAGCGACTACTCGATCGATAATCCGGACTTCAGCTTTCGCCAATTCAGATCCAATTTTGTGATGCGATGGGAGTACACGCCGGGATCGACGCTATTTTTCGTCTGGGCTCAAGAACGTACGGGGAGTAGTGCCTCGGGGAATTTCTCAGTTCGAGATGATTTGCGCGACCTGTTTAACGTCTATCCGTCCAACTTCTTCCTTGTGAAGTTCAACCGCTGGTTTTCCATATAAGTCGGAGCATTAAGAATCATCCGAATCGGGAGTGTCAGAGGATTCGGTCTGTGGAGTGGTATCCGCAGGCCGAATTCCCATTTTGATACTCTTTATCTCACGTGCAGCCAACCTGATTCCCTTCGCTCGGCTGCCACGGACGGCGTAGTCATCGACATTAAACGTCTCCTCGAGTACACGCGAACGTGGTTTCGGCTTGTACGAAGCTTGGACCTGTAAATTGGGCTCCGTGGACAAAGCCAGAATCCGGCAGCCTTCCGGGACCAGTTCGTATCCGCGATTCAGAATAAACTTATCCAGTTTGCATCGTTTTATGCAGGCATAGCCCTTGTCATCGCGATACACGACCGTAAATAGAAGATCCGGCTCAACGAAGCCACAATAATGCATGCCCTTGTCAACAAAGAGTCGTTCAAGCGTGTCATGCAGGCCGTATGCCCCACTCTTCCGGATGACAAGCACTCTATCGTAGGGCGACACGGTGAACAGCACATTGCCCCCGCTGATCCCATAGCCAATATATCCGGTGTCCTTATCATACCTGAGTGACAGATTTCGTTGGGCGGCGTCGCGAATATCCACCTGCTTAAATGACCGTATTTCTGTCCGGCGCGGATATGCGTCGCGGTATTTCTCGATCAATCCATCCAGGAAATCAATCGCATATGACGTCAGGTCATTCAGATGGTCTCTTATTTTGCGGAGTCGCGAACGGATTTCACGCATCTCTTTTTCGGCCCGATTAATATCGTACCGTGAAATCCGTCTGATGGGAATCTTAAGCAACGTATCGATATCGTCGTCAGTTACGTCGGCTTTAATCACCGATTGATAGGGCTCGAAACCTTTGAGAACTACCGAGTTGAGGAGTTTGATTTCCTTTACTTCCTCGATCTCTTTGTAGATCCTGTTCTCGATAAAAACCTGCTCCAGGGTCTTCGCATGTAGACGGTCGCGCAGGTGTCCAGCTTCCAACTCCAACTCAGCCTCCAGGACCTTGACCATCTGCTCCGTATTGTGCTTGATTACTTCCGAGACAGACATGATCCTCGGATGTCCATCCATAATCACAAGTAGATTTGTAGATATGGACGTCTCACAGTCAGTAAAGGCATACAGCGCGTCTACCGTGTCATCGGAGTGTACGCCTCTGGCCAAACGAATTTCTATCTCGACGGATTCGGCGGTGTAATCCGAAATGTCGGCTATCTTCAGTCTGTTCTTTCGAGCCGCATCTTCGATCGATGTTATCAGACTCTCCGTGGTCAATCCGTAGGGGAGGTCACGAACCACAATGCTCTTGGGATCTGACGTGTCGAGTTTGGCACGCACGAGTACCTTGCCGCGACCTTCATCGTATTCCGTGACGTCGACCGTGCCCCCTGTTGGAAAATCTGGAAGCACCTCGAAGGGTTCTTCCCTCAAACACGAGATTTGGGCCTCCATGAGCTCAATGAAGTTGTGTGGCAAGATTCGCGTCGTCATGCCTGATGCGATGCCCTCGGTCCCCATGGCCAGAACAACCGGCACCTTAGCGGGATAGGAGACTGGTTCCTGGTTCCGCCCGTCGTAGGAATCCACAAATTCCGTAATCTCAGGATTGTAGAGGACTTCCCTGGCCAACGGCGTCACACGACACTCAATGTAGCGCGCGGCCGAGGCCTCGTCGCCAGTCAGTATCGATCCGAAATTCCCTTGCTTATCTATAAAGAGATCTTTATTGGCAAGGATAACGAGTGCGCCATATATGGATTGGTCGCCGTGAGGATGGTATCGCATGGTCTGGCCGACGACATTTGCCACTTTATGAAACTTGCCATCGTCCAACTCAAACAGAGTATGCAGGATGCGCCGTTGGACCGGTTTTAGACCATCGTCAATGGCTGGAATTGCCCGATGTTTTATGGAGTAGGAAGCATATTCCAGGTAGTATTTTTCATATAGACTGTCAGCGTATGCCATGGTAAAAATGTATTCCTTACTAGTCTAAATCGGCGATCAGATTCTCTACGATGTAATCCCGTCTTTCCGGCGTATTCTTACCCATGTAGAAATTGAGGGTATCGGCCATATCGTGAATCGACTTAATGGTAACTTTCACAAGTCGAATATCAGGACCTATGAACTGCCCAAACTCCTTAGGAGATATCTCACCAAGTCCCTTGAATCGGGTTACTTCCGGGTTGCGAATCTTCTTCAGGGCACGATCTCGCTCGCGTTCACTATAGCAATACGCCGTCTCTTTGTTATTTCGCACGCGAAATAATGGCGTCTCGAGGATATATACGTGGCCGGAGAGGACCAGCTCTTCAAAATAGGTTAGAAAGAACGTCATAAGCAGATTCCGGATATGGTATCCGTCATAGTCCGCGTCTGTGGCTATTACAACCTTATTGAAGCGCAGGTGTTCGATGCTATCCTCAATGCCCAGAGCCATCATCAGATTGTACAACTCTTCGTTCTTGTAGATAACCGCCTTGGGGCGACCGAAGACATTTAAAGGTACACCTTTCAGGCCAAAGATCGACTGCGTCAACGGATCCCTTGCCGAGACCATAGAACCAGCAGCAGAAGGTCCCTCTGTGATGAATATGGTCGATTCGTCGCCGAGTTTTTTCTGGCCAAAGTGAAACTTACAGTCTTTGAAATGAGGAATCTTAATGGCTATCTTGCGTGCGGCGTCCTTAGCTTCTTTTTTGACCGCATTCAATTCTTTTCTCAAACGTTCGTTCTGAGAGATCTTCTCCTGAATCTGAAGGGCTGTGGTCTGATTCTTGTGCAGGAAATCTACCACTGCGCTGCGCACATCAGAGACGATCCACCCTCGGACATCGTTATTTCCAAGTTTGTTCTTAGTCTGAGATTCGAAAACCGGGTCTTTCAACTTAACTGCGACCGCGCCGGAAATAGATTCCCGTACATCCACACCGCCATAGTTCTTTTTGAAGAACTCGTTAACGCCTTTTAAAATCCCCTCACGAAAAGCGCTCTGGTGTGTGCCACCGTCCGCAGTGTGCTGACCATTTACGAAGGAAAAGAAGGTCTCCCCGTAGTTGCTGGTATGCGTGAATGCGAACTCCAAATACTGTCCCTTGTGATAGGCAGGATCGTAAAGAGCTGCGTCACCCACCTCGTGCATCAGATAATCCATCAATCCGTTCTTGGACAGAAACCGCTTCTTGTTAAAGATCAGACGGATACCGCTGTTCAGGCAAGCATAGCTCCACATACGACGCTCTATGAATTCTGGTAAATACGCATACTCTCCAAAAATCTCGGTATCAGGTCGGAACTCCACGTGGGTTCCATCAGGCTCATCGGGTGCCTCGCCCGTGTGCTCATCTAGAAGATTACCCCGCTCGAAGGTAGCTCCGGCGAACCTGCCACTTCGATATGCAGTCACCCGGAAGTGCGAAGACAGTGCATTGACAGCCTTGGTGCCGACTCCGTTGAGCCCCACACTGAACTGGTAGATCTCATCGT
>JABIQT010000063.1 GCA_018667995.1 Candidatus Latescibacterota bacterium | reverse complement strand
GTTATAGTATTCGTACGGCAGGGCATCGGAGAAATCCTTTACATCTCCGCTCTCGGAGATCTCCTCTGACTGCACGATGCCTTTGCTGTATAGCACGTCGATGGATCTATAACGCATCATCTTGTAGGGCAAGAAATTGCCCCCACCAACCCATACGTGTCCATCTGAGGTTTCCAGCATGCACATGGGCACTGTGTGATCGTTTTCGTATGCGACAACTTTAGACTTGCTGGTTTTGGCCAAACTCGGGAGCACAAAACATAACAGGTTTGAATCGGAATTCGTGTGCCAGAATCGACTGTGGCTATCCTCAATAAATGCCGTGAGAACGGCGCCCTCATCTATCATTACAACCGTATTCGGCTCCATTCGCAGTAGGCCTGCATCGTTGGTCCAGATGTTCCCGTCGATGTCCGCCAGCATAGCCATACCCAGGCCTATTTTCCTGCCCTCCACAGTAAATGAAAAGAGCCGTTTGTCGTCGAATTTGGAAATGCCGGCCCCATGCGCAAGAAACCACAGGTTGCCTTGGGCATCTTCCGCTATTCTGTTGCGTATAAACTGGTTGTTCCAGATAAGACCGTCGGCGGCTGTAAGGTGGGTATGTTTATCTCCGTCTATGCAGGTAACGCCTGTGTGATGAAGTACCCATATTCGGTCTCGCCGATCCTTGTATGTGAAACCATCCCACTGCCAGTTCTCTCCCCATCTTGTGAAGCTGAGATTCCCTGGAACATCGCCGTCATCTTCGTTGAGGTAAAACACCTCCTGACCGGTAGAAAACCACATGCGGTCGTGCACATCCCTGTGCACAAGATGTATGTTCTGACCGGTCAGCCCCTCGCCTTCACGGTATGTTGTGAACTGCTCGCCGTCATAAGAGGTAGCGCCGTTATTGGTGCCGAACCAGAGACAGCCAGCGCTATCTTCGCAGATATCCAAAATATAATCGCAAGCCAATCCGTCCTTGGCTGTGTACGTCGTAAACCGCCCATTTTCATGGCAAACCACACCATTTCCGGCACCATGTGGGCCACCAGATCCGAACCAGATGCGGTCTCTCGTGTCATTGTAAAGGCATGTGATGTAGTTATCAGTCGTATCGGCGTTCGCATAGACGAGTTCAAAGGTGATTCCGTCAAACAGATACAGACCGGTCCACGTCCCTACCCACAGATAACCGAGACGGTCCTGCAACAGGTGGGTGGTATGGCTGACAAGGCCATCTCTGGCGTCGTACAGCTGAAATACCGGACTTTGATCGACGAGCGGGTAGGAGTGATCTGACATTATCAAGTACTTTGGGTTTGGCTATGGACTAAGTTGTCTCAGACTCATGGGATTTCGGAGCTGGCGCGGTTTGATAGACATGTGAATGCTTGTGGTACATCGTATATCCCGTCCCTTTCTGATTAATTCTACTATCATATATTCCACGGTCAATCACATTATCAGGCTGTTGCTGCCGGTCGGACACTCTGGATTCCCACGATTGTAGGTGCACCGGAATTCAGGAATCGAGACGAGTCTACATGGCACACGTGAGTATTGCCGTGCCGTAGTTATTATCCCTTCAGACGTTCAGGAAAAGCGCTTTTCCGTGAGGATGACAACGACGGTTCGGATCATTTCCTCAGTCTTGAAATGTGTCTGTTCTGAAATCCGGCACATGAGCAGGGCTTCAATCCCCCGGGAGCCGGACATTTGCAGGGAAACTTCTGCGATGGGGGAACGTGGAGACTAACCCCTCGGAACACCTTCGATCAGCTTGCTGGAAAGGGTGGAAGTAGCCTATAAACACCGTGCCAATATGGAGAACCTGGCCCAATATGTGAAGTAGTAATTCGGAGATTACCATACCTTGAGACGAGTGCCCTGCGAAAGCCGGGAGCGCGGTTGACATTATTCGATATTTGCATCAAACCGGTGTTCCAGGGCTCCCTCAATGGGGTACGCCTTTCAGAGGAATGTGGCGCAGAGAGCACAACAGATCCCCCAAACGTCCTGTACGGTGCGATATTCGGTGCTCATCAAGACGCCAAATCAGGATCTTAGCATCTCAAGAATCGGTGTGAATCGGTACTTACGTTGAGCGGAGGGACAATGATCATTGCCTGTCTGCTGAATCTATACTTCACAATTTACCTGTAGAATCGCAACTGTGATGGAGGCATCATGGAAATCATCGAAACCGTGGTCGAAGTCGAATCCGAGGATCACTTAACCGTGGTGGTCCTCGAAGTGTCAGGAGACTGCAGCGAGGAAGCTGACAGCAAAAAGTTACACCACCAACTCACAGCTGACCCCGGCAGGCGGTATTTCATTGTCGATCTGTCGAATGCCTTCGTCAACAGCAGATGTATTGGAATGTTGATCGCGGCCGTAAAAACGCTCCGAGACGCAGGTGATGCCGATGTCAGGTTAGTCGCACCCGCCGTAAAGCCAATGCATTACGGTGATGGGAACCCAGTATTTAAGATTTTTTGCAGCAGGGAGGAAGCTCTTGAGAGCTACAAACAGAGTCATACCTCGAATTCAGGATGCCTCTCCACCGTTCTGTTGTGGCTATTGGCCATTACGATCCTCGGATACGGGTGGTAGCGATCTGGTCAGTGCAGCACTGAATTGGAATGGTAGCTGATCTTAACTCGAAACAGCTCAATCCAGCCACACCTGATATGCAAGAGCGTCCTCAAGCATATCCTCCAAGTAAAACATGCACCCAGACTGTAAATAGTTATCAGACTCCCATGATCTTATTCTAATAGGTTTACCAGTAGGTTTACGAGGACCAGTTTTTATCCATTTCTTGCTCACGTCAGAACGGAGATCTTCACGGTTTGCCGCACCTTTTGCGTTCCTCTGGTAACCGACGGCGACGAAACCTTGAAAGCGCGACAAGTGTTAGCACGCCAGGCCGGTGCGCATTTGACGATGAGTGTATATCTCTGGAAAGCTCTCTATATTGTGAAAGTCATTCGTTTGCCACCTTGACTCGGGTGCCTTAGTAAGACAATCAGATTGCCCTGGTGCTGCACGGATTGACGGATGATATCCGTCTGTTTTCATTGAGTCCACCAGCCATATGTGAATGTCATGGCGTAAAACGCGTGCCAGACCTGCTTTGTATATCGGAGAGGCGTATTCGATTGGTGGCTGATGAATTACAGTGGAGAGAGGAAAAATGCTGTGGTTGAGATCCGGACGGAATATGGCCGTTTATGGAAAGAGCACCGCGAGAATGGGAATGATCTCTCAAAGCATTTCTGAGCACTGAGAATGTACAACGTACATCAAACTCGAAACCCCTGGCATAGTGGCGATCCTTCAATCGCTCGTATACCAGGGACTTCAGATGAAATTTCTCCCATGGAGGTGGGGGGGATTGAATCCCAGAAGACACCTTCTCTCAGCGTGAGCAGAAGTACGACAGAAGGCCCACAGAACAGTGCAAATGCTGATCATTCAACGAGTTCGGCACCTTCCGATAAACCGACCTCAAAATGTAACGAGGCAGATGTAGAGCACAAGTATGACGAAAGCAAGCAACAGAAGTATGTCATATGTGTCACCGCTATCTCCACCAGTGTCGCAAGACTTGAAGGAAATGATGGCAGTTTGGGATGATCTTCGGCAAGAGGCAAAGAACGGCATTCTCGCGCTGGTCCGTTCCCACCAATCCAAATGACACCGGTTGAGCTGTGAACTCCGATGTAGATTTATAGCAGGAGGCGGAACGTGAGATCGTAGCGCTCCCAAGGTGCCTCTGAGCGGTACTGCAGGAGGGAGCGTTCTCGGCGGATATTAATGCGCACGACCGCTTCCTGACGCGGCAGTACATACCTGATCTTGCCACCCTCGCCGCGGACGAATAGGTATTTGATGCCTGAGAACTGCTGGGTGCCGCCCACGCGAAGAACACACCGCTCCTGGCATCGTAATCCGTGATAGGACTAGGCCCATGATTCCCCGAGTGTTATCTGAGTTTCTGGTTGACCGGGTTTCTCCTGATATACTTATTCTCTTCATTCAATTGAACAGATAAAACAACGGTACATAGAATGTGTTGTTTTGCCGGGTGTATGGAATGCGGCCATATAGGTCAGTAGATTCCTTGCAGAATAGAGCATACACGAACATCGCTGAAAATATGCCTCGATGCTCTCGTGGATTTTTATCATCTAAATGATATATACCTTTTCGTATTGAGTGTGAATATGTCGAACGTTCCTCCATTGCTCTCCGTAGTCATGGTTGTCGGCTCGGCTCGGTCGCAGGCGCAAAGTGTAGTCGATGCGCTATATGCACAGACCCGTCCGGATGACATGGAAATCGTCATAGTGGATATCGCCGCAGTCGGAACGCTGCCCCTTCGTACCGAGCCTACCGTTTATACCAAGTATATCCTTCAGCCCGGGGTCGAATTCTGGGGTAAGGCGCGGACGGAAGGGGTGCAGCACGCGAGTGCTGCCGTTGTCGCCTTCTTAGAAGATCATTGTTGGCCTGAACCGGATTGGGCCGATGCGTTAATCGAGGCGCACCAACAGCCCTGGGCGTCTGTTGGCTATGCGGTTAAGAACGGGAGTCCGGATACTTATCTGTATCGCGCGGCGCTATTGGCCGATTACGGTCTCTGGGCGCATCCCGCACGCGGTGGACCGACAAAACTACTCCCTG
>JABIQT010000064.1 GCA_018667995.1 Candidatus Latescibacterota bacterium | reverse complement strand
GTGGCACGTGGTGGAAGCGAGAATGTCGGAATCTGGTATGAGGAGACCGTCAACTTCCGGGATATATGCCGCACGATCTGGCCAGAGGAAGAACCCGATAGAATGTTGAACGTAGCTCTTTTCTGTGATTCAGATAATACGAACTCCGCCAGCGTAGCCTATTTTGCCGATGTGCGGATGATGCAGGAACCGTGAGTATAGGAGCTCGCCAATGACCCAAACCCGTCCCAATATTCTGCTCATCATGGATGACCAGCACCGACATGATTACTTGGGCGCAGCCGGTGCTGAATTCTTGAACACCCCCAACCTGGATCGATTGTCAGAGCGGGGTGTCCACTTTACCCAGTGCACGACCAATTGCCCCGTATGTGCGCCTTCCAGAATTGGTCTGGCCAGTGGATTCCAGCCTTCACGAATTGGTAGCACCGGGAACGACAGCTACCTACCAGCTAATATGACCACATATTACCAGCGTCTGAGAGATGCTGGATATCGTGTGGGATGCGTCGGAAAGCTGGATCTCGCAAAACCTGACGGATATAATGGCAGAGATGGTGACCGCCCCCGGCTCTTTGGCTGGGGTTTTACGCACCCTGTTGAAGTCGAAGGCAAAATGCACGCCGGCATGTCCGACCTGCCCCAGGGCCCTTACGGCTTCTGGCTCGAGGAACAGGAACTCTATCAGAAGTTTCGAGACGACTATAGGTTACGGGGGGAGCGGGGATGGATCAAGAATGCGTCCCACGACTCCGTCCTACCCACAGAAGCCTTCGCTGATACTTATATCGGTAGACGTTCCGCCGATTGGATCTCGCAGATCCCGGACGACTATCCGTGGCATCTTTTTGTGAGTTTCGTCGGCCCACACGATCCTTTTGATCCACCCACAGAATATGCGGACCGATATCGAAATGCTGAGATGCCGCTGGCGGTAGAATCAGGTCGCCACGAGCCTGCCTGGGTGGAGGCGAGACGCCTTGATCTGACAGCCGAAGAGGTCACTGAGACACGACGTCAATACTGTGCTTCAACAGAACTGATCGATCATCAGATAGGGATGATCCTCGAAGCCCTGGACCGACGAGGAATGCGCGACAACACCTACATCATATTCGCCAGCGATCACGGAGAAATGCTTGGGGACCGCGGACAATACACAAAATCTCTGCCTTACGAGGCCTCAGTCAGAGTACCGTTGATTGCAGCTGGTCCGGGAATTCAGCCAGGACGGACCTCAGACGCTCTGATTGAACTCATCGATTTGAATCCCACTATCTGTGCGATAGCTGGCCTGGTGCCCCAGGGGCAGATCGACGCTCGGTCCTTCAATACATTACTCTCCGGAAGCAAGGACGATCACAGAACCGAGACGGTGAGCGCTATTCGGAATTTCAGAATGATCCGTACGCATCAATACAAACTGATTCAGCACTATAACGGGATTACGGAATTGTTCGATCTCGTCGAAGATCCACACGAACTAAGCAATGTGGCCCCGCGACATCCAGAAATGGTACGAGATCTGATGCAAAGAATGAGCAGCCGATTCTCCGCGGAAGCAGGACGCGGGGCTTGAAACACCCCATCGCACGGCGGAGCCAGGAATGAATATTACGCGACTGTATTCTGATTCATACGGAGAGTCTCATTTTGAGGAAATTGAGATATCGCTGGAAGATGCTGGAGAGATAGGTGCTCTATCGGTTCCTGTCAGTGCCACAAGTATTATCTTCAGGTACACCGACGAGCATTATGATTTTGACTGGCACAATGCCCCGAGTCGACGCTACCTGGTTATCCTGGATGGCTCCGTAGACATTGAGGTAAGCGACGGCACCAGCCGGAGATTCGGCACAGGCGACGTAGTGCTCCTGGAAGACACCGAGGGAAAGGGCCACCTAAGCCGGGCCGTCAAACAACAGCCGCGAAAATCATTGTTCATCCTACTCGACTGAGCGCACGCGTATCTGAATCGGATTAGCTAATTGCATAGAATTTGTGTATTTACAGGGTCAAACAACGGAACCAGGGACGAGTATGCCGCGTCCGCCAGGATCTTGGGGCACGAACTCGCAGCTCGCGATATTGGACTGGTCTACGGTGGCGGCGATGTGGGCTTAATGGGCATAATCGCCGATGCTGCTCTAGCCGCCCAGGGCGAAGTCTTCGGAGTGATTCCCAATGCATTAATGGATCGAGAACTGGGCCACGCAGGGGTGACGAAACTATACATCGTGGATTCCATGCACACCCGCAAAGCCCGTATGGCTGAGCTCAGCGATGGCTTTATTGCCCTTCCAGGTGGTTTTGGAACGCTTGAAGAACTATTCGAGGTGATCACCTGGGCACAGCTCGAATTCCATTCCAAGCCCGTAGGTCTGCTGAACGTCGGGGGGTTCTATGACCACCTTCTGGAGTTTCTTTCGCATGTCAAAACCGAGGGGTTTGTCAAAAAGCGACACCATGATATACTGATGGTCGACCAGAGCCCTGGTGATCTAATTGATAGAATGACCGCTCGTGCGTTAATTCTCCGAGAGTGATGAGAGTGATTGATGTCGAGATCTGCCGCGGACACACAAAGCGTAGATAGGCGTGTACCGAACTCCTGCGCCCATTGCGGTCCCAATCTGATTTACTCGATGACTGAGAGACTTTTCTGCCGTTTAGAGACATAGGTTATACCCCTAAGGAGCCTCCAACTGTGAACATCTTCTCCCGATATACAGCCCTCTCATGCCTCACCTGCCTTGCTCTCATTGTCCCCGTCCGAGCGGAGCAGTCGTCCGCTTCAGATCTCAGATTCGAGATTTCGTTTCCCAAAAGCATCAGCTCGACGCCATTGACGGGGCGTATGTTTCTCATATTAAGTCGAGACGACACTAGGGAGCCGCGCTTGCAGGTGGGCCGGTACGGCCCTGCGCTACTCGGTGTAGATTTCGAGGACCTTTCCGCCGGACAGACCGTGACCATAGACGCCAAAACGCTTGGATGGCCTATCGGTAATCTCGCGGAACTGGCGGCTGGGGATTACTATGTGCAGGCTGTCCTTAGCAAGTATACGAAATTTGAACGAGCCGATGGTCATGTGCTCTGGATGCATAACGATCAATGGGAAGGTCAGCGCTGGAACCGCTCTCCCGGAAACGTCACCAGCGCCCCCCTGAAACTATCTCTGGATCCTTCCGCTGCGGTCACACACCGCTTTGAAGTCAACCAGGTCCTTCCTCCGATCGAAATCCCAGAGGACAACGAATGGGTAAAACGGATCAAGATTCAAAGCAAGATCCTGACGGAATTCTGGGGGCAACCCATGTATCTGGGGGCCACCGTTCTTCTTCCGCGCGGCTACGCCCAGCATCCCAATGCTTCCTATCCTGCAGTCTATTCCCAGGGGCACTTCTCACTATCCCCACCCCTTCGCTTCGGACGCGACGAATCACTCACTGACTCCTGGAAATCCCTAGAGACGCGACCGCGTTTCATCGCTGTGACATTACAGCATCCCACACCTTATTTCGATGATTCTTATGCGGTAAATAGTGCAAACAATGGTCCGTATGGTGACGCAATCCACCAGGAGCTGATACCCGAAATCGAGAGACAATTTCGGGTGATCCCCTCTCCCTACGCCAGGGTCTTGACTGGTGGATCCACAGGCGGATGGGAATCGTTCGCCCTGCAAGTCTTTTACCCCGACTTCTACGGCGGAACCTGGTCATTCGCTCCAGACCCACTGGACTTCCGCAACGTTGAGGGAATTGACGTGTATGGAGACACGAACGCCTTTTTTAAAGTGCACGACTGGTATCAGGTCCCTACGGCCAACACGCGCTTTGCCCCAACGGGTGAGGTCCGACTAACTTCGGGACAGCGGAACAGAATGGAACTGGTTCACGGGACTAAAGGGCGCTCCGGTCAACAGCTCGATGTCTGGAGTTCTGTATTTGGCCCGATAGGTGATGACGGGTATTTCAAGCCATTATTTGATAAGCGCACCGGAGAGATGGATCCTACCGTCGCCCAGTACTGGAAGGAAAACTTTGATTTGCGGCATTACCTGGAGACGCGCTGGAGCGAAGTCGGTAGCAAACTGGTTGGCAAACTCCACATTATCTGTGGCCAGATGGACAACTTCTACCTGAATGTCGGTGTTTATCATATGGAGGAGTTTCTTGAGAACACCCGCGAGCCCTACTACGCTGGTTCCATAACCTACGGCGCCCGAGGTAGTCACGGCTACCGACCCTATACGACAGAGCAGCTTCTGAGGATCATGGCCGATCACATCACAAAGAATGCGCCTCCCGAAGCAGACGCCTCACAGTGGAAATACTAACCGGAATAACTATGGCTACCAGTGAACGCCCGAACATACTAATCTTTCTCTGTGACCAACTCCGCCGCCAGGCTCTCACCATATATGGCGACCCCAATATCAAGACGCCGCACATCGATGCATTGGCGGATCGCGGAGTTCGCTTTTCCAATGCCTGCTCCACCTATCCCATCTGTGTGCCATTCCGGTTCACGCTCATGACGGGTGAATATGCCCACACTAGAAAGGTCCCCGGTATCGAGTACCGGATGTCACCCGCCGAGCGGACAATGGCAGACGAATTCAACGATGCGGGATACGAGACGATCTACGTAGGGAAATGGCACCTGGACGGGGGACATGGTCGGATGGGGTCAGCCGAGCAGTGTGGCAGAACCCGTGTGTCGCGAACAAACCGAGGGCGGTGGG
>JABIQT010000065.1 GCA_018667995.1 Candidatus Latescibacterota bacterium | reverse complement strand
TCAGTTGCTTATGTAGCATTTGATCGCAAACACCCGACGGTCCGAAAAGGTACTCTCAACCAACATACCTGGCCTCTATCTCTTGAACAGATTCTCTGAAATCTCCCTCATAACGACGTTCGAATTCCCCCCACGTACAAAGACTCTTTGCATCGGTGACGAGGTCTGTATAGAGAATCCCGTTGAGATGATCGTCCTCGTGCTGAAATGTCCCTGCCGAAATGCCGCGTACCGTTTTATCAACCAGGTCACCGTTTTGATCCCGCCCTTCAACACGCACATCCGGACAGCGATTAACTATTCCGCGGAGATTTGGGATCGACAGACATCCCTCGTATACGGACATTCGGTCCTCTGTGTTGAATGAGATCTGCGGATTGATCACAACGGTAAGCGGGATTGGGGGCTTGTATGGATACCGAGGGTTGTTACCGACTTCAGCTACGAAAATACGCCACGGTTCTGCTACCTGAGGGGCGGCCAGACCCGCACCATTGGCGAAGCGCTTTGTTTCGATCAGGTCATCAATGAGTTCCTGAACCCATTTTGACGGTATTTCATCTACCGGTACCTCCTGCGCCATCTCGCGCAAGGTAGGGTGTCCGATTTCTACTATTTCACGTATCATCTATGTCTCCTTGGCCGCCTGGTATTAGTCGCGGTACAACCGGGATGCTCTATATGCTGCATTCCACGCCGGGCAATGGTACCTTGTGGTGAAGCGGCAATGGGGCAACCTTTGATTCCGCTATCTCAGAGGTGTGCGGCGTATGGCTGATTCGAAGTCCTATCTCCATGTCCATTTTAGAGGCAGGTCAGAAGCTGACACAAGTATTACCGGGCAGGATTTTGGCCGTCGCTTGATGAAGTCTCAGGCAGGATGTTCGTTGCTTCTGTCCTATCAGCGGTCCTGGTTCCATGCAAATTGCCGATCGCGTGTGCCCGCGCAAACAGCATGGCCGATGTTGTTTACGCGGTAAGGTCTCGGCCATGGAGAAGTGATATGATAGTTGAACACCGCAGATGCGACAAGTGAGAATTCGGGAAAAGCGCCATACCTACAGCTGTCTCTTGTATCCTGGTTTTTCGTATGCAAGGATGGTTCTCGCGTCAGAGGATTTTTGCCGGGAGTCTGTTACAGTGCATGAAGGATCTGCAACAGCCTTGCCACTGACCTATTCAAACCACAAGGCGATACATGAAGGCATTTCCCCTCATATGGTCATTATCATCGCCCCAAAGACGCGTCATTCGCATGACAAGTTCCTTGGTGGATCTATCCTCGTAGACCGTGAAATTTCGGAGATGCACTGGAGCGGGATCGTCTTCACGATAGGTGTCAATTTCCATAATTGTATTGCGGTCCAGCAGGCCGGTCGTTGCTTCGATTTCGCCAACCACTACGGGATAGTCCGGTCCGTTGCCTGAAGGATTGTCGGCGCAGATGTTTCCGATCCAATAGAAACGGCCATTCGAGTGCGCAATGACGGTCGAGTAGGAGCTTGGCGAGTGGAAGTACGTTCCGTCACTGTATCCCCAGACGCGCACGTTGCTCCAAGTCAGGCATCCGTCTGAAGAGGTGCAGAACCACTTGTGGCCGGGAAGATCTGGATTGCCTGAATTGCTGCCTCTCATGATCATGATAAACCGGCCGTCCGGCATCTCGGCGATGGCGCCTTCCACAGCTCCACGAGTGGAGATATCCGGTTCCATCGTAACCGTTTGACTTGCTGTCCAATCCATTCGGCCGTCGTTGGCCCAGGTACCGATTAAGACAACCATTTCGTGAAAGGAAAGGGCCCCATCAGGGCAGAACAAGCTGTCGTCCTCCTGAAGGCGTGTAATCTGCACCGGAACGATCAAGCGGCCTGCCCGGTCAAAGAATGGCGTGTTGGCGTAGTGAACCGCATTCTTGCCCGTGAACACCGAGCGCATTGGATGGGCGGCAGAATAGGCCTCGCCGGACTCTATGATCCGGTCTTCGAACAGCCAGGTAGTGCCCCCATCATCTGATACCCGATAGGTGGGAAAGGTATAAGTCAGGGCTTCGAGCATATGGTCATTTGGCAGGACCGAGGTGGTGTCGAGGACTACCAGGCGCTTGGTGTGGGGATCCGCTACCGGCACTCCAAATCCCTTTCGCACTATGCCCGCCATCGTGGCAAAACTTACCTGATGAGGGCGATCTTCCGACCAACTGGATCCGTGATTCTGAGAGTAGGCAATCCGGCAGACATCGTAGATATCATCCCCGATCTCGCTCACCCGTATGCGAATCATCTCCTCTCCTGTAGCCGATAGATAGTAAGCGTTTTCATAGGCAGCGGAAGTATCATTTCCGCGGGAGACCATAGACATTTCACTTAGTCTCATATCAGTTGTTACCCGCCCTGTACTCGTCCGAATTCCAGCCTGGATACTGTTCCTCCAGAAGAGCCAGCGTCTGCTCTGTGTAGTAAGGATGTCCTGCCGCTGGAAAACGCCAGAGCACCCTCTGTTCGGCTGTCAGGCTTCCGATAAATTCCTGAAAAACAGGCGATCCCTTACCGTGCTGCGTGTAGTGTCGGAAGCCTTCCCAATAGTGATCGGCCCTTCCGAAGCTGTATCCCCATGTAAATCGCTGGCCGTCTTCGCGCGTATAGGCGCTGGCACTGTGCCAGGTATAGCGGGTGAAGATACATAGCGTTCCCCCTTTGCACACCAGAGGCACGTTCCTCGTCATATCCTTTCCGTACTGTTGCGGTATGAGTCGAAGGGGGGCCTGGTCTATGCCTACGTCCTCCAAGTGGATCCAGAAGCCGATCTGGCCGAACTCCCGTAGATCCTCGCTCATGGGCAGGAGCGAGTTGTTTCCGTTGTCGATGTGTAGTCCGGAGTCATCATTTCCGGTGCCTCCGCCCAAATGGCCAGGATATCGCGCGATGAGACAGCCCACACGCATATGTATAGCGTCGGTCTTGAGCCATTTTCTCGCGAAGGCAATGCTCTCCTCATTCATGGTGGCTTTGTACAGATCCAGCTCTTCATGAGGAAAACAGGAGAGCTGACTATTACCGGTCTGATCCTGTGGCGGCTTATCCTTTACCTCCTCCCAGGATGGGAGTATGCGCCGCTGGGCCTCCTGAAGCCGCTTCAGTTCGGCGCCCTTGATAAAATCCGGGATGATGAGGAAACCTTCGCGTTCAAGTTCCTCGATATGTGCGTCGGTCAGTCGGGACATGGTATTTTCTCCTGAGATGCGGCCAATGTGACATGTAGACGATGTGTACAGCGGCGTGAGTATGTTTAGGGCCTTCGGTGTGGGTCGAAAGCGTAGGTCTATTGTGCCAGGTCGGCAATCGTTTTCAGATCCTGTTCACAGTGATGCGCCTGGTTGGCCGTTATTCACTAAAAAATCCATCCGAAATACGGGTAACTTAGGATTGGGTGTTGG
>JABIQT010000225.1 GCA_018667995.1 Candidatus Latescibacterota bacterium | reverse complement strand
TGTTATTATCCTTTCCCGCCCTGCCAGGGCAAATATCTAATGTTCACTACTATTGATGTCTGTGCTATCCGAATTCGTCACCCACTCGCCAGCTATCCTTGCTACCAGTGACTGGGCCAACAGAGTTGGACGTCCGCACAGTCGTGCAAAGTCCGTACGATAGTTTTCATCGTGTCCCATACAATCGAGAACCACGACCTCCAAATCGTCACCGCACATCTCCTTCGCAGCCTGACGCATTTGGATTGTGTCATGCGGCGCGGCCCAGGTGACGATTGGCGTGAATCCATCCTCGCGCCACTTAGCCTCTGCAGCCGGTGCCTGAGCTTTAACTGGTGTCACGATCCCAATACGACGAGACGTGCACACCGCCGCCAGTACAGCAGGTAGCACCTTTCCGGGGAGGATCACCGGAGCGCCACAGGTCACGTCGGGAAATCCACCAGCGCACATGACCACGATCAAGCCCGCCCCGGATTCAGACAGCGAGATGGCCTTCCGGTTCACGAGAGGTGATAACAAGGCCAGGTCTATCTCGACGTGCGATCCGTCTGCCAATCGTGTCAAAAGAGGATATGATGCGGGTTTTGCGGCCAGTTCCTGGATTTCCGACACCGAGAGATCATCCAGGGCACCCACCACACGGACTTCCACTCCCGGTGCATATTTTTGAAATGCGCGCACATAGTCCGGCCGGGGTGACTGACCGATGGAGACCAGGCCCAGAATATCACCCATTGATTTGCCCTGAGGATCGCGTCTTCGAAGGTGGTCGGTTCATGACTTCAACCAGTTCCCATGGCCCGGCTTACCGATGATTTTACCCGACTCATAAACTGGAACGCCTCTTACAAATGTCGATACGACCTTTCCGTGCATGTCCCGGCCATGGACCGCATCCATTGATCCGGATGACTTGGAGAAGCAGGCGTGCATGTCGAAGCTCCAGCGTTCACTCATATCAATGAGCACGAGATCGGCATCGAATCCAGTGGCAAGTTGTCCCTTGGTATTCAGACCGAACACCTCCGCCGCGCGGGTAGACATCTTCTTGACCATTTCCGTCAAAGTGAACCGTCCCTGATTGACCGCTGTAAGCATGAGCGGGACCATGCTCTCCAGACCGGGGCAACCAGGGGGTACTTTAAAGATGTCCGGATTCTGCTTCTCATGCCGCAAGAACGGAGAGTGGTCACTGCCAATGAAGTCAATAGTGTCATCCAACAAATACGGCCACAATCTTTCCACCTCGTCAGCGGTCCGAAGTGCCGGATTGCATTTCGCAAGGCCCCCATGATCTGCCAATGCCTGATCGGTCATGCACAGATATTGTGGACAAGTTTCCGCTATTACGTCAAGACCTCGGTCTTTAGCCTCCCGCACAAGCTGCGCGGCATTGGGGCTGGAAAGATGGACGACCTCCACTGGGCCACCGGTATAGGTCGCAATGGCCATCATGATGGCTACCGACGTGTCTTCGACGATGGAGGGCCGGCTTTCCGCGTGGACGGGTCCATCGGTGCGCCCCTCCGCAGATAGCCGTTGTACCATCGTATCGAGCATGGGGTAATTCTCGCAATGAAAACTGTGTCGAAGTCCTGTTTGCGCCGTGGCGGCCATGACGTTCTGCATATCCGCATAGTCAAGACACCAGAGCCCGAAGAACTCGCCCTCCCGATGAGCGGGAGGAGGTGTCAAAAACGTCTTGAAGGCCAGCACGCCGGCTTCCGCGATTTCAGGTATTCGGTCGATATTCTCGTGTCCAGCCGCACCATACAGTCCAAAATCAATCAGCGCTTCACGATCGAACGCTTCCGCACGCCCATGGACACCTTCCGCCGTGTTGGCGGGCATTGTGGAGATAGGCATCTCCATGAGTGTGGTAATTCCACCAGCCGCAGCGGCCCCGGTCCCCGACACCACATCTTCCCTTTCACTGTTGCCAGGTGATCGTAGATGCACATGTGTATCGATGATACCCGGAAGAATGTGAAGGCCGGTGGCATCGATTGTCCTCTTCGCGCTCGAAGGACTCTCCGGATCGAGCAAGGCGGCCACCTTTCCATCTTTTACCGCCACTGTGGTAGTGCGGAAGGAATCGGCCGTCACAACCGTTCCGCCTTCAATAATGAGATCGTATGCTTCGTCCATGAGTTCAGGCTCCCGGTGGCAACACAATGCTGCCGGATATAATGTTTCGCAATGTTTCGACGAGAAATTCATGCTCCAGGTTGATCAATCTACCAGCGAGTGTCTCAGCTGTGTCGCTCGCCTCAACCGGCATGCGGCACTGTGCCAGCACAGGGCCATGATCATACTCGGCGTCTACCAGATGAATGGTGACTCCCGTCTCAGCATCGCCAGCGGCGATCACAGCAGAATGCACATTGGCACCAAACATGCCCTTGCCACCATACTTCGGAAGCAGGGCAGGATGGATGTTGACGATTCGGTTTCGGAAGGCCGCGAGGGTACTGGGACCGATTTTCTTCAAGAACCCCGCGAGCACCACCAGATCCACTTGATGCCGGCGAAGCGCGTGAAGGATTGACTCATCGCGTTGATCCGGATCGGGATGTGTTACGCTATTCATCTGATACGCGGCTATCCCTTCACGCCTGGCGCGTTCCAATGCAAAGGCGCTCTTA
>JABIQT010000610.1 GCA_018667995.1 Candidatus Latescibacterota bacterium | reverse complement strand
CGAAATTTCCGTCGATCTGAAAGGGCGGATGGGTACAGAAGAGATTGTCCACCGTGAGCTCACTGATGAATTCCCGTACATCCTGGTGTGCTTTCTCACCGTCGTGCAATCGCGCCCTAAAATTGATCAACCAGGTCCGACTCCAGCCCGTCTGTCCGCCGCCATGAGAAATGCGATAGTCCAGTGATTTCTCCGCAGCATTCATCATCCCTGGATCGCCGGTCTGTGTGTATTGCCGACCGGGGTGCAGACCGTAAAGATGTGACACATGCCTGTGGCCCGGCTCGGATTCTTCGAAGGCATCAGGCCACTCCATCAGTCTTCCATCCTCCCCAATCTTAGCAGGGGCCAGGTTGGCGAGTGCTGCTTCCACCTCCAGCTGGAGTTCACCAGGGCAACCAAGCATGGTGACCGACTCGAGATAGTTCGTGAAGGTATCCCAGATAATCTGTTGATCCATGGCACATCCCATGGTGAGGCAGGCTTCACCATCGGGAGTCTCGAAACGGTTCTCCGGCGAGGTGCTGGGGCCGGAAACAAGCTGTCCGGTCTTTGGGTTCACTACCATCCAGTCCAGCAGGAAGAGCGCGCATTCTTTGAGTACCGGATGGGCACGCTCTCGGAGAAAATCCACGTCGCCCGTATACCGTACGTGCTCTATAAAATGCTGGCTGCACCAGGCCAGACCCATTACCCACATACCATAACCTGGCTCGCCAAAGAATAGGGCAAACTGCCACGCGTCCGTGGTATGGCCCATGAAGGCGCCCCGGCAGTTGAGAGCGGCCGCCGATCTCCTTGCCGCCGGCAACAGGTTTTCGATCAGGTCGAAAAAAGGTATGTGACACTCGCTGAGATTAGTTATTTCGGCGGGCCAATAGTTCATCTGTAGATTGATATTGGTGTGATAGTCGGAATTCCAAGGCGCAGCGAGGCTGTCATTCCATACTCCCTGTAGATTCGCAGGCATGGATCCTGGTCGTGAGCAGGACAGCAATAGATAGCGACCATAGTGAAACTGGAGCGCTTCCAGGTCAATATCCACAGCGCCTTCTTTGATGGCTTGCACACGGACGTCGATCGACTGTTGGCTGCGGTCGCTATCGGCTAAGACAAGATCGACACGTGAAAAGAGGGCTTGATGATCCTCAATGTGCTGTTGGCGCAACCTCTCCCATCCGTGCTTGATGGCAACTTCGATTCGAGCCTGCACGAGGTCGGTCAGACTGTCCTTCAAGGGGGTGCCAGGGCTATTGAAATTGTAATCAGTGTCCGCGCCAAGTAGGACGACAAATGCGTCGGCGTCCTGCACTTCAAGCGTGTCTGAATTATCGATGCAGGTCCCGCCAGCGAGTAGCACCTTTAGGACGCCACCAAATCTCACACCGCGATGCGCACCGCACTGGGTGGCCTGGCCACGCATAATGATCGAATCCTGACCCTCACATAGGCTGATGGCACCAGATTCGCGCCGCAGCTGAATGGAGCAGCTCAGCTTGCCTGGCTCACTGGCAGCAAAACGCGCGATACAAAGATTGTGCGCCACACTGCAGAAGACTTCCGACTCATAGGCGACGTCCTCGAGCCGGAAGGCGGTAGTGGCCACCGCGATATCCAGATTAAGCTCCCGCCGATATTCGGCTATGGATTCCGGATTTCGATCGTGGAAGCGAACTGTGAGATCCCCCAGCGGTTGTTGTGACCTGGGAGCGATTCGCGGTGCCAGTGCTCTCTGATGGATTAACCGATCCGCCTCCACATAGCGTCCCAGCGAAATGAGCGTTCGTGCCTCTTCAATCGCTGCCAAAGCCCCCTCGGGCATTTCAGGCACTGGTGGACCCGCCCAGATGGATTCCTCGGTGAGTTGGATTTGCTCGCATATGGGATCGCCAAAAACCATGGCACCCAGATGGCCATTGCCCAAAGGCACAGCCTGGTGCCAGTCCTCGGCAGGTCTATTGTACCAGAGCAGCTTGCTCTTTTCCATAATACATTTCCCCATCGTAGAGAGAATTGAGGTCACTGTCGACTTACTGATATCTCGATTCTGTGGTCCCGCCTATTAACTTTAATGATAAAGGATTATTAGATTCCGCTACAGGGTCACAAAGGCACCTAACATGGGAAACTACCTCCTATCGAAAATGCGAATAGTCGCTGGTGAAGATGTTCTCAACAGACAGCTTGTCCCGAAATTACTTTGCACGTTCGTGGTTCAAGAGGGTTGCGATATTAATAATCACCCGTTTGTCGGCGGTGGAAGGCTTCACCTGACCTGCAAGGACGGCGATCTTTATCTTCCAGACGCGCAATAAATAGACCCACCTGTTCAACGAACAAATGAAAAAAGCCCGGTATAAAATACCGGGCTTTCGTCTACAAAGTATAGCGATTTCTATTTCTTTGGCGGACGGCCACGACGTTTGCCCGTGGGCTTGTCCATCTTGTAATTCTCAATCAGGTCCTTGTCGAAGTCGCCGGCCAGGATAGCCTTCCGAATTTGAGCTTCCGCCTCTGTAATGGAGACCGTGCCCTTGCCTGAAGCCTTCTCCGCAAGGAATTTCTTAACAAACTTGTTCCCTCGTTTCAGACCGACGATGAAGTTGTCTGAATCGTATTCCTTGATAACGATGCGTGACTTCTCCCGGACGGTCTCTGGCTTAGGACCAACGGACTTTTTCGCCGCGAGTCGTGTATTGAGTGGTAAGTCTTTAATTGCGAATTTCACTAAATCCCTCCAGTATATCGTTATCTGATCATCATCTACATGAGAAGACGGTTCGACGTTTATCTATGACAGTAAAGTTGAAGCAGTACTCCATGCATATTGATCAGTGAAGCGTGTGTAACAACCAATTGTGACTCGCATAATAGTTATTGTATCATCAAGTCGCAAGAGGAATTTCTCGGGAAAATATCTCTATTCATTGTCCGAAGATGTAACACGTGATAGTTTGATTCCGGATAGTAATTCATTGTGCCTATATAGATAAAGATTATGATCGGTAGTCAAAGAGTAGCATCACCATTATCGTCAATAGTTAATCCCTACATTAACTTTACGTGATTATGGGATAATATTGCATCTGTTGTATCAGAGCGATTTGTCGGTTGTAGAGAGAGCTGGACCCCATGGTTCGGACAATAGAAGTCTGGAATTAGGTGATTT
>JABIQT010000066.1 GCA_018667995.1 Candidatus Latescibacterota bacterium | reverse complement strand
GTCAACAACCACAACGTCGACAGAATCGAATCTCTCCGCCAGCACCGGCGACTATACCTTCACATAATCGGGCATCGGGGACAGGCCTGTGGCGCTTGGATGAAAGATGCGTGTCAAGTAGGCCTCGAGCACACCACGGTTAAGATCTGGACGTTCCGTGCATGCTACCACAAGATCGTGATCCGCGCTCTCAACCATATCAGTAATCGCATTGAGACGATCGATGGAGTTCAGCATCGCCTGCTTTATAGGTATTCTCTCGGGGAATATATCGATCCCCATATATCCACTATACCCGTACATCTTCATAGCATACAGGCCAGCGAATATCTGTTCCGGGGAGACTATACCGACCTGAAGATCCTGGTCGTAATTGCCCAGCGGTTGGCTGTTCCAGTGCGTATGAGCTAAGCGACCCTGCCGCATGATACGACTCAGTGCATAGGGAAAATCCTCAAAGCCCATCAATACGTGCCCCAGTTCCGGGTTGAGTCCGACCACAGCATGGCCTTCACGGAGCAGTCGAACATTCTCCTCTGCCTGTAACCTGGACTCAACGTCCTGTGCCATAATGAGCCCATCGGGCGTATTGCGATAGATGTTGTTGCCACGAGGCTCGTACGGTTTGGGCTCGATGGCGACACGCACACCGGGGACGGCATCCAATGCCTCGGCCAGACCATCTTCGAAGCGTGACCACATGGCGTAGAAGTCCATACCAAAGTTGAGTTCATACCCATCTCCGCCCGGCCAGACAACCATGAAGTCGGTGTTCAGTTCCTTGTTCATTTTCAGGGTTCTGATGACACGATCAATGGCAGCTCGACGCGCTTCAGGCACGGGGTTTGAAAGAGACCCAAACTCAAACTCGGCATCCCAGAACAAGTTGGGAATTACGGTAATTAACCGGATACCAGTCTCTTTCTCAAGCTTCTGATATAGATGGGCATTGTCCTCGTTGATCTCGTTAGGATAGTGCGCCTCGAGGCCCTTTAGACCATATTCTGCCAATTCACCCGCGATAGCCAAGCGATCTTCGATGGAATAAGGATCGCGATAGGCCTCATGAAACCTGATCTGTCCTGGCGCAAAGTACCAGACACCCGCGCTAATGTTCACTTCGAGCTTGAAATTCTTGAGGTGTGCAATTAGGTCTTCGCCCGTACGGGATATTCCCTGATCACGAATGTCGGCGAGCATACAGGTCTCCTGATCGTTGTGATTCGAAAGTGCTCCACGGTGCCGTATAGAATAGTTGGGATTCCCGTCGATTATAGGTCCAATAGAGATACGTGTCAACAGGATTCTCCGGGTACTAATAGACCAGTAATGGAAGCCAAAACAGGGCTTGACACACATATCGACCAATGGTATTCTACGGTACTTCTGTTCTATAGTAAAAGGAGCCCTCCGCACATGTTTTCCGGGCTTCAAAACCCATAAGGGGAGATTCACCTTGAAGCTGTCCCTTTCCGCTTTATTGTGTCTATTCTTTCTAGCTGGATGCGCTGCCTCGGTACCAAGACAGACATCGGCTCCGGCACCTCCACCGATATCGACGAGCGAATCTGATCAAGGCCCCGCCAAAGTTGCCGTATTAGCTTTTGAGAACCGCACGGGCGATCCAGAGCTAAATTGGCTTCGCACGACTATCAGTGCGACGATGGCGGCACGATTCAGAAGTAGAATGGGTTGGTCCACTGCCGATGGTTCCTTCGTCCGCGAAATGATGGCTCTAGAGAATATGGGTGCATCAGCAACGCTCGAATCGGAGACGGCTATCGGCCTGAGCGGCGTCCTTTATGCGGAGTCAATAGTTACCGGTGGCTTTGAGGGAAAGGAAGAGGACCTGACCATCACCGCCGCCCATTATTCCGGAGAGACCGGACAACTGATTCGTACAACGACGCGGACCGTGCAGTACAACAACCGATCCGCACTCATAAATCAACTTGTTGGGGATATCGCACGGGCGACAGAACCTGACCCTGTTACCCTCTCAGTTACCGACAACGGTGATGCCGGAGTAACGACTCCGTTGGGTCCCATTGGCCGGTCGCGATCCCGCACAAGAATAGACCGACCAGCTATACGTCTACCATCGCTATTCCAGATGGAGACTCCCGAGCAGATCGAGCAGACCATACGATTGTATCGTCGTGCGCTGGAGCTGAATCCAAACTACGCAGACGCCCACTTTACGCTTGGATATGCCTTCGATAAGCAAGGCGACATCGAGAAGGCACTGGCATCATATAGGCAAGCTGTCACCCTTGAACCATTGAACGCGGATTATTTATATCTCCTTGGTTACACCTATGAGAGAAACAAGGACATGCCCTCGGCCGTCGATGCCTACGATAAAGCCCTCATCACGAAACCCGACGATGCGGACATAGCTTTTTCATTGGGATATGCGAGCGAAAAGACAGGACAATATACTGAGGCGATAGAGGCTTATACCCGCGCCATTGAATTGAAACCTGATGATTACGATTCCTACTACGGACTGGCGTCCGTATATGAATCAAGCGGTCGATTGCGAGAAGCCCTAGCCTCCTTTCAGGAAGTTGTTTCACTTAAACCTGATGAAGAGGGTCCTCTTCGGACACTTGGCGCTATCGCACTTAAGCTGGAAAAATGGGATGAAGTATCTCGCGTCTATGAGTTGCTCGCGGATCGAAATCCCGAGGATGTCGATCCACACCGTATTCTTGCCATCGCCTACAAAAGGCAAGGCCTACCGAGTAAAGCTATCGGCGCGTATACTGAGATCGTCCGCCTCGAGCCTTCCTCATCAGACGCCTATGCGAGTCTGGGCAACCTACACGTGGGCATGAAGATGTATGATGAGGCGGTCGTTCACTACAGGGCAGGCCTCGCCGCAGATCCCAAATCTGATCTCATTTACTACAACTTGGGTAACGTTCTGTCTGCACAGAAGGAATATCGTGCCGCCATTGATGCCTATGTGGGATATCTGCGAATATCACCGGGCGGCAAGTACGTTCAGAAAGTAAGAGACAAGGTCGAAGACTTACGATTCAGAGTCTTGTCATCTGAGTAATAGACTCAACGCAACTGGTCGTCATTGAGGAATAACATGTCAGTCAACATTGCTATTGTAGGCGCGGGGGGCATTGCAGGAATGCACCTCAAATCGCTTTCGGCACTCTCCAATGTGTCAATTATAGGCATCACTGATCTGGATCATAATGCTTGTTTGGCACGGCAAGCCGAATTTGAGATTCCGACGGTGGCCGCCGATCTGGACAAGCTGCTGGCACTCAATCCCGATGGAATAGTGGTGTGCACGCCTACCTTTACCCACCGCGACATTGTGTGGCGAGCGTCTCAGGCAGTCCGATACATCTTCTGTGAGAAACCCCTCGCTCGCACATTGAATGAAGCCCACGAAATGATGGACGTATGTGAGAAAAACGGGGCAGAGATGATGCTCGGTTTTGTACGCCGATTCTGTCCCGCCTGGAATTGCTTCAAATCCCTTCTGGAACAGGGCATCATTGGCCGTCCGGTAGTTTGGCGTTTCGCCTATGCCAGCGGCGGTCCGCCATCTCCATGGTACCTCGATCGTGCCAAGGGTGCCGGCCCCTTCTTGGACGGTATGGTCCACAACTATGATTTCTGCCGATACGCCTTTGGTGAGCTTGAAGAGGTGCGTTCGACCCTGACTACATTGAAACACGATTCGACCGCCCTCGATACGGGATCGGCTCACATGACGTTTGCCTCTGGAGACCAACATGTCATCCTGGGATCCTGGGGCTTGCCGGTTGGTGCCCACACACCCAGTATTCACGACGCGCTCGGACCTGATGGTGCCATTC
>JABIQT010001058.1 GCA_018667995.1 Candidatus Latescibacterota bacterium | reverse complement strand
TCGGATTACCTTTTTTGTCGTTCACCTTCAACTTGTCGCTATCAAAGTTGCGTGCCCGTAGTGACACCTTCTTCTTCGAATTGAGGGGGTTGACCCACCAGAATCCAGACTCGCTTACCGTTCCGTTGTACTTCCCAAAGAGCACGAGGACTACGGCCTCATTGGGCTCAATAGTGAACAGGCCATTGTAGCATACGCTTGATATGACCAGGGTCAGGACCAATCCGACAAATAACAGAGGATTGAACTCGGCACCCTCGGCAAGCTGAATGATTGAATAAATCAGGTAGACGATCGAGCAGAGACTGACGATCATCAGCGTTAGCACACTACCCCATCCATTAGTTCCGGTTATACTACGTTCGGGTGTCATTCCAACCTCCTCTTGATACGAAAACATATAACTATGCTATCACTATGATATCAAAGTTAGCACAATTTATCGATTGGTCAAGAAGAATCGGAATCTACGGACCGCAATCACCGATGGAAGGGCATATGGTGGGATTCAGTGTGCGATATGGATGGAGATCACTAGAGACGGGCAATCATCAGAGTGACGTCATCCTTCTGGCGGGTTCCGCCGGTGAATGCGTCGACTTCGGCGAGGATAGCCTGCTTGATCTCCATTGCTGAGAGGTGGACGCAACGGTGAATACAGGATTCAAGCCGCGCCTCACCCATCAGATCGCCGATTTCGTTCTCGGCTTCCACGACACCATCGGAATAAAATATCAACGTATCACCGTGCTCCCAATGCGCGGTTCTCGGTGCACACGTGGTCTCATCAAAGATACCGAGTGGGGGATCGGTCGCAGAAAGTTCAGCGAGTTTGCCCGTACTCATATGATAATGATAAGGTGAGTTGTGGCCTGAGTTGCCATAGACGAAGGTCTTGTCTCGTAGATTGAGCAATGCGTAGCAGGCTGTCATGAACATCCAGTCAGCACCCACTTCATGTACCACACGATTCATGGCACGCACCACAGATTCAACAGAGGGATCTGTGGCAACCCGGGTTACGATGCAGCTCTTGGCGACGGCCACGATTAAGCCGGAGTAGAAGCCGTGTCCCGTTACGTCCCCGATGAAGAGCGCAACCGCATCGTCCGACACCTCCAGATAGTCGTAATAGTCTCCCCCGACGCTGTCGGCGGGCATACAGTAACCTGTAATGGCCAACGCGCCCTTCGCATAGTCACTCTGGGGAAGCATGGCTTGTTGGACCTCACGGGCTCGTTTTATATCCTGGTTAAATTGCTCTTGTTTCCGAATCGTATCAACGTGCACATCAAGATCGTAACGCAGCTTGTTGGTCAAGAGGCGGTTCATCCCCTCCATCATTGCTCGACTTTTGAACACGAGCCGTTCGAAATCAGAGCGGGTCAGTCGCAGCGTCACCACATCGGTGCCCGCAACTATCGTGGCACTTCGGGGTTTACCATCCAGGAGCGCCATCTCGCCAACCACTGCTCCCTTGCCCAGTGTAAGTACATGAATTTCCTCTTTCAGCAGAATTACCTCGCCCTCAACGACTGCATAGAGGGCATCA
The DNA here is from genome assembly GCA_018667995.1 of Candidatus Latescibacterota bacterium. Taxonomy (GTDB): domain Bacteria; phylum JAAXHH01; class JAAXHH01; order JAAXHH01; family JABIQT01; genus JABIQT01. The sequence continues at coordinate 4,213 of JABIQT010001058.1, read as the reverse complement.
CCAGGTTCTCCTTCACGCATGATCACATCATCGCGCTCGTAAGAGACATTCTCCAACGCTTCGGCAATTTGATTCAGCGATTCAGAGTCCATCTCTGCGAATAGTTCTGTATCTTTTAGTATCCCGGCCTTCTGAGATAGCGTTAACATGGTGTATTGTCCGTTGTCGCAGGCAGAAACCTGTCGAGGAAGGCGAAGGTGCCCTTTCCGTTTATGGTATGTGGACCGTCAAAGATCTCTAGCTCCGTCCGATCCTTCCATCCCAACTTTGCATAGTGCCGGTAGGTGCGAGCATACTCGTACGCAACCCATTCATCCGGAGCCACACCGTCATCGTGACCACGCTCAACCATGAACGGGCGAGGACTGATCAGCCAACTCATCTCTGCATAGTTGAAGGTGTTGGCCAGGTTGTATTCCGGCATGTCGTATTCACCGGAGAGGAGATAGCTGAAGGGGGAACGATCGGACATGTTCTTCCAAATCCACTCATTGTAGTCCGCAGAACAGATCGAGAGGCAGTATCCCATGACCAGAGCCGGAATCCTCATAGCCGTCTTACCGCCATAGCTCAGTCCATAGAAGGCGATGCGGGTGGGATCCACATTGGGAAGCGTCGATAACCACTGAAGCGTCTGTTCGTGTTGTCTGACAATAAACCCGTAAAGCGTCTGCTTTAGCGGATGCGCCTTCCTGAGAAGCTCACGAAACCTCGTTTCGCCGATATAAGGATTCTGTGGAGCATACGTGATATACCCTCGCTCCGCAAGACGGCAAGCGAATCTATGGTAGGCGTCATGGTCTACATCGGGATCTGCCACATCCTGAGGCCTCCCCTCCAACCCATGCTGACATACCACCACCGGCCTGCGTTCCCCATCCTGAATCCCATTTGGGATTAACAGTATGCCGTAGGCCAATACATCCTCAAACACATCCAGAGAAACCTCATAGCCAGTGAAGCTCTCGGTTGAATAGGCCAGACGGGTCTTTGCATTGACAGATTCACTGGCCATGGGCAGCCGCCCTATGATTTCGTCATGGAAATAACTACGGTACCACTCTACTGAGGTACGCCAGGATTCCTCCGTGCTGCGATCAGCCTTGCCCCAGAAGGATTCGCGAACGTATTCTGCCTCTCGCATTAAATGCTGCGTGTCGTCCATGATCTGGCAAAACTGGCGCTTCTGACGAATCACTGCATCAGGAAGGTTCAAAGCACGCGGGGACTCGCCACCATCCGGACAAAGTTCGGAGCCCTTACCACATAGTGCGGTCAGCAACAGAGTGAGCGCCGAGGCACTTCCGGGTAAGCCGTGACCTTCCTCTACCGCAACAAGATCAGACCATTCGGCCAAGCCCTGAGTCAACTGGCGGGCCCGGCTCAATTCCCTGACAACACGATTCAAAGAAGGCGTTGAGATTCTGCCTGGCGCCGCCCCACCCCTACGCTCGCCTTGGGGTTCCAGGGGGCCGGTCACCTCAGGATGTGCAGACGCCTCCACAACGAGTGTCCGCGGAGCAATCAGAGATGCAATCTCGGCGTCACCGAACTCATTCAGCAGGCCAAAAACGTTGCGATATATAGGCTCAGCAAACATCGATTCCCGTGGCTCGAAATATCCGGAGACCACGGTTGCCTTTATTCTCGTATCCACGGCGGCCGTATACATGGCGATCAATCCCCCTTCACCGTACCCTATCGCACCGAGAGGAGGGTCATGCGCGGTCTCTCCTTCCGATCCCGTCAACCAATCGACGATGGATAGGATCTTCTCTATCTCATAGGAGATCGGATATCGGCCGACTTCGTAGGCCGCTCTGTATACGAACTCTCTATGGGGCTGGTTCACCTTGGCGACGCCCGGTATTCCGGACCAGGTATTGCTTCGATCTATGAGCATCGGTACCACGATCCGACATCCGGCCTCCGCTAACCTGCGGGCAAACTGAGCCTGCTCCGGAATGCCCGAAGTCAACCCGACGAGCATCTCTGGAGTCCAATCACAATCTGGCAGGGCAATGATGTTTGCAATCGGATCACGATTCGGTTGCAGTAGCAACCCCTCCCCCGTCACCCCCGCTCTCACGGACCATTCTATGGCATGTATGGTGAAACCGTCACCGGTGCCGCAGATTTCAAGTGGGCCATCTGCATTTTGTGTGTATTGATTGATCTCTCTGACCACAACCGATTCCTCGGATTTTTTGAGACCAAGAAGACTGGAAAACCGTTTGCGATTCGGCTCTATTGATAATAGGTAATCATTGATGGTTTTCCCGTCATGGTGCCACCTCTTCGCACGGACAAGGCCAGATTCTTGAAGCAGGCGATCCAGATATCGGTCTATACCGGATACCATTTCGGCTGCGAAATCTGCTTGATCCACGAGCGGATCGGTACCAGGCAGGAAGGAGGTCGTTGGGGCCATCAGTTGCCGCCGTGAGCAACAGGATCAACGCCCACCCATCGCTCGTCTACTGGCTCTGATGCAAGCTGATAGCGAGAATCGGACGACAAACGAATGCGATTCACAGGGGATTGGTTGTCAAGCGAGCAGTGGAGCGTGTACATGGAGAAACATAACAGATCTCCAGCATGGAATTCGGCAGTGAGCCAACGTCCCCCGTACTTATTGCGCGCCTCGGGTGGATTTCTGCTCAGCCATCCGTCGATTTTATCGCGGTCCACATCGCTGGCACCGTAGGTATGCTTTAGATCTTCCAGGCGATGGGAGTTCTCCAGGATCATCAAGGCTCCGTCCATAAGCCCCACGTCACCCAGAGGAATCCAAGCTGTGTAGAGGTCCTTGGTTCCTCTTCCCATGTAGACCACATCGTAGTGACAGCCCGTTGCCTGCCCTTGTCCGACGGTCCTCAGCCACAAATAATCGAAAGCACGCGACGGGGCGCCCAGAAAACGATCAAAGAAGTCCATGACCTGTCCTTCATGGCACAACGTGCGATATGCATCTCCCGTACGCAGATCTTTGAGAAAAGCTTTCACGTCGATTTCCTTCCGACGTGATTCACCCGAAGCAATTGCCTCCATCATCGGAAAGTCCGGATTGAGTTCGCCCACCGTTTCGAGTTTCTGGAGGACCTCTCTGCGAGCATTCATCACGACGGTGTGATCCAACACATTACGAAGGAAAATATAACCATCGTCCTTCATGCGCTGCTCGAGTTCATCGTGGGAATCTGCAATATCGTTGGACGTTCTCAGGAATCCGAAGACTTCGGGACTGGTGTCAATGGAATGGCCAAGTGACGTAAGCATTAATGAGGCTCACTTTCTCTTGCGGTTCTGAAGTTGCCAGTTCGATCCAAATGCCTCACTGCCATCGTGATCGATTATAGTTGGACTGTACAGGGTGTCTTCTGCGCTTATTAGTTTCCCAGATGGCATATGGTAGAGATTACCTGTGCTCTCGGGTATGCTTTGACGGTAGGTCTCGCGCAAATCGCCGTCCCGCAGCTCCCGGTCTCGCTGGGCCTCGTCGAAATCCATGGTATGCGCAGCCACAGACTGTAGATGCTCCAACGCGGCACTTGCTTCGACATTCAGAGTATGGCCGATGAGATTGTCTTGTTCACCGGGATCTGCTTTCAAATCGAAGAAGAGCGGGGCCGCGTCACGGAACACAACATACTTGTACTGTCGCCACCGAATCATACGAAACTCAGTCCCCTCTCCCCATCGGGGGATGAGGTTGTCACAGAACACCGGACGGTCCGGAGCGTCACTGCGCCCCGCGGCAACACCGGATAAATCAACACCATCGAGTCCGGGTGGCGTCTCTACTCCCGCCAAACCGCAAAGCGTGGGAAATAGATCAACCAGCCCCACGGGCACGCTGCAGTGATCTGCTTGCGCCGCTCCCGACCTCTGGCCGGGCAGTGATATGATCATCGGCACGCGTGTGCACGCTTCGTACCAGCCATTCTTCCACCATACCCCGTGTTCGCCGGCCATTTCGCCATGATCACTCGTATAGACAATAATGGTATTGTCCAACAGCCCATCTGAATCGAGCCTCACAAGGAGGTCACCAATCACTTCATCAAGATAACTCACCCCACCAAAATAGGCAGCGCGGGCGTGCAACGCTTCGTCCTTGGGAATGTCATCTACCTGGAATCCTTCTCGCATGCCGACACTCATGGGATGTTGAAAGGCGTCCCCAGCGGCCGGTACACGCGGTTCGGTCACT
>JABIQT010000730.1 GCA_018667995.1 Candidatus Latescibacterota bacterium | reverse complement strand
CCATTGAGGGCAATGAATTGACGGTGGCCATGGCTGATCCTTTCGATGTAGTGGCACACGATACGCTCTACAAACGGACAGGTTGTCAGATTAAACCCGTTAAGGCCGATCGTGATCAGATACAGGTGGCCATCGAAGAGGCCTATGGCGAAGAGATCAATGTGGATCAGTCTCTGCTTGAGCTTGTCACTGTTGACGAGGTCATTGCCCAAGAGGACTACGCGGAGTCCGATCTCAAAATTGAAGCCGATGACGCCCCCGTGATTCGGTTGGTGAATCTGATTCTGCTCCAGGCCATCGAGAATGGCGCCAGTGATATACATATTGAGCCAAGCGAGCATTCTGTGTCGGTGCGTCTTCGTGTAGATGGCAGTATGAAAGACATCACGGCCCCTCCGAAAAGTTTGTTTCACGCCGTCGTATCGAGAATAAAGATCCTGGCATCCATGGACATCGCCGAACGTCGCGTGCCGCAGGACGGACGGGCAAGGGTGAAATTCCGAGACAAGCAGGTTGATCTGCGTGTAAACTCGCTCCCCACCGTTCACGGCGAGAGCGTCGTTATGCGTCTTCTCGACAAAGCCAATCTCTTCGGAGATGTCTCGGAGCTTGGTCTCGATTCCTTCCATGAACAGGTCCTGCTCGATGCCATCTCAAGACCTCACGGAATGATCTATTTGACGGGCCCCACGGGAAGCGGAAAGACGACTACATTATATTCAAGTCTTCAGCATCTGAACTCGAGAGAACGCAAAATCATCACCGTTGAGGAGCCCGTTGAGTACGAGGTGGCCGGTATCAATCAGGTCCATGTCCGATCGGATATCGGTCTTTCGTTCGCGAACGCCCTGAGGGCCATTCTACGCCAGGATCCGGACATCATCATGGTGGGAGAAACGCGTGATAGTGAAACAGCAGAAATCGCTGTACGCGCGGCGCTTACAGGCCATTTGGTCTTTAGTACCCTTCATACGAATGACGCACCTTCAACTATAACGCGCCTGGTTGATCTTGGCATCGAACCCTATCTGATCAGCAGTTCTCTCAACCTGGTTATCGCCCAGCGTCTCGTTCGTCGGATCTGTGAGAAATGCAAGACCGAGACACACCCATCTGACCTGGTCCTTAGACGTTTGGAAGGCGTTACGAATTTTGCCATTCCGTCAACCATTTATGCGGGGGAAGGCTGTAACGAATGTGGCAAAACAGGCTATCGTGGACGTGTGGCTATCCACGAATTCCTATCGTTAAACACGCATATCAGAGAGATGGTCATGAACGAGGCGAAAGAGTCGGAAATAGAAGCCGCGTCCGTCGCTATGGGATGCCATACATTGATGGGTTCCGGCATACAAAAAGTGGAGACTGGTCTTACCACGCTTGAGGAAGTACTTAAGATTGCCCTCGATGAATAGACCCAACTGAACTGGGTGCAGAGCCGTCACGATGAGGCGCATCCTTGTCGGTAGCTTTGCCCTTCATCAGAATTGGCCTTTATGTTATCTGCTTAAGAATAGTCCTCCTCCTGATTGTAAGCCGAAGACGCTACCCCCACTGAAGTGACCTTCTTCAATTGAATCACGACGTATGTCCCACCGACCAAACATAGTTAGTGAACTCACTCAAGTGAGATATACCAGCTTCGCATTAGAGAAACTCTTGTCGATGTTGAAAGAACCGTGAAAGGGCGATTTGCATGAGTGTACGAAAGATCCTGGTAATTGATGATGACGCGGCTTCACTGGATATCGTGTCCAGGTTTTTTGAGAAACAAGGGATAACTGTCGTAACGGCCGAGGACGGTCAGATCGGCATCGCTAAGATGAAGGATGGTCCGTATAGTCTCATTTTTCTGGACCTCAATATGCCGAACATGAACGGTATGGAGGCGCTGCCCCAGATTCATGAGGAATCGGGAACTGCTGAAATCGTAATAATGACGGCTCACGCCTCCTATGAAACCAAGATGTCGGCGCGCGAGCTCGGTGCTTACGATTACATGCTCAAACCAATTACCCTCAGCAGACTGCAGGAACTGGCCAACGAATTGATTCCCGCTGCGGGTCCTGAGGAGGATCTCCTAAGCGATGAGGGACATGCGCGTCATTGGATTGGACGTCACCAAGATCGCACCTGAAGTCGTGCAGCTGATACCAGAACGGATCGCCCGCGCCCTTTTCCTGGTTGCTGTAGCCAAACATGAGGACACGCTCACGGTAGCCATGGTGAATCCGAGTGATCAGGCCGCGATGGATCAGGTCCGCCAGGAAACCGGACTTGAAGTTATGACACTACATGCGGACCGGCAGGATATCCTCGATGCGATCCAGATTGGTTACGGAGAAGTCGTCCCTGATGTCAAGAGAGTGGAACATCAATCCACCGCAAATGAGGTTTCTGCTGCATTGATAGATGATGAGGCACCCGATCAGGATTCGACCAAACAGTCGGAAGTGGGAGCAGATACGGCGTTAGATTTGCCGGAACTGGATAGTGATCACACTACACCCACAGAAGTGCTGCAGCAGATGCTTGCCGATGCTATAACGCAGAACGCCACAGTGATATTCATCGAGCCACAGACCCAGAATGCCGTCATCAGATTTCGTGGAGGCGGTCCTGTTCGGCCCTATGGCAGAATCACGAAGCGTACCTGCTCCACCGTTATCGCGAAAGTGAGGGAACTCGCGCAGAGCCAGTCGGAAGATTCGCTGTCGCCTTCCCAGGGGAGATTCCGGGTTCGAATCCAGAAAATGGTACGTACCTTCTCCTACCACAGCATCTCGACCATTCATGGTGAATCTACTGTGGTGAGACTTCATTCCCCGTTCGAAAGAGCAGCTGGAATTTCTGACCTGGGGTTTGGCGAGAAGGCTCGTCAACTGTTTCTACAGACCGTTGAACAGCCCGATGGCTTGATCCTTGTTACAGGCCCTCCCGAACACGGACAGATGACAACGCTCTATGCGGCTCTACAGCATCTGAATGCACCAAACCGCAAGATCGTGACCCTCGAGGATCCGGTTACCAGTGCGGTTGACGGCTTCACCCAGGTATCTATCCGATTTGATATGGGGCAGTCCTATGCTTCGGCCCTACACGATCTTCGCCATCACGATCCAGACATCATCCTGATCGAGGATACCAGTGATGCAGAGGCCGCCTCAATCGCAACGCAGATAGCGGCTACGGGGCGAAAAGTATTGGGTATTGTGGCATCGCCCGATGCCATATCATGCGTCGATCATCTGAGAAGCCAGGGAGTTCCGCCGTTCCTTATCAGTCGGGCCCTCAGGCTTGTGTTGACGCAGTACAAGCTCAAACGGCTCTGTCAGCAATGCAAAAGAGAATCAGATCCGAGCACGGAGATGTTTGATCAGGTTCAGAATTATGTACAGGAGGAAGTCTCGGTCTCGTCTTTTACGAGTCCAGGATGCGACGCGTGCAGCAACACGGGCTATCGCGGCTTCTCCATGGTCTACGAATTCTTGCCCATTGGCGAGCCGCTCAAGGATGCTATTCTTGGGGAATCAGACCCAGCCTCCTTGCGTCAGATTGCCTATCCAAGAGGGCGTTCCAGCTTGTTTGATGCTGGATTGAATCGGGTTAACCGCGGCGTTATTACGTTGGAAGATTTTCTTACTACAATCATGCACCGTTAAACGGGCCAGACCTCCCTGCTGTTAAGTGGCCTACCACTTTTTTGTGCTACCATT
>JABIQT010000467.1 GCA_018667995.1 Candidatus Latescibacterota bacterium | reverse complement strand
GTCTTTAACTTGGGCAGAGATTCGATCAAATGATCGATGATATCGGCCATCTTTTCGGGCTCGGTCATATCTTCGAGCACCTGCTTCCAGTCTCTGTAGGCGCGATATTGTACGGTTGTGCTGATCAAATCCCGCATGGTTATGGAAAACTGTTCCGTCAGGCTCTTGTCCTGATCCTGGGGGAACAGGCCGTTTTTGTGATCGAATCTGGGCTGTCCAAAGTCATCGTCGCGGTATCGGTCCCGCTGTGCCGGGTCCCGGAAATCTGGTACATCGTAGGGCTGTCCATTTTCAATCGAGGAGCGATAGGCCTGAATTCCGGGGATCGTGCAGTCTGAAGCGGTGTACACGTCGAAGAAAGCCGGTGTGCCGTCCAGGATCTGCCGCGCAAAGTTGTAGAGCGTCCAGAAATCACCACCACCGTGGCCTGTTTTGACGGCCAGCTCGCCCAGATCGTCCCACTTCGGATCGACCGCGTGCTTTGGCCCGTTACCCGCAGCGCCGAGTCTGAGACGAAGATCTCCATCGATGATTTCCGAGGAACCAAGTGTACCCCAGATTCTCTGTTGATGGGAGTCGTTGGTGGTGGCTCCCATCAAGTTTCGAACTACTGCGCCGTTTGACATGTTGATCAGCGACGGTGTCACGCCGCCCATACCATCTCGCGCGGATGTCGGATATCCGGCCAGCACGGGTGTAGAAGGCAGCGCCGTGACCCGCGTCGGCCTGAGCCCCGTGATGTGCATCATGGGTCCAAGAGAATGGGTATTGTAATAATGGAAGTTGAGCCAGGATCGCCAGGAGTGCGTTTCGTTGCCAGGCACCATGGGATGGCCGTCGATGTACGTGTAGGCCAACGTGCGGCATTCGTGCACATACTCATACTCCGCGTACATCAGATCACCGAAGAGCCCTTCACGCCACTTGCGCGCCAGCCACATATTCGCCGCAGAGAAGGGGTAATTCTCGGAGAGGTTATACACCTTGCCGCTCTCTTCGACCGCTTCGACCAGGCGTACTCCCTCGGCCAGCGTGTGGAAACTGGTCACTTCTGAGAGTACGTGCTTCCCGGCCTTCAAACAGCGAATGGCGTCGTCCGCGTGGGCGGGACAGTAGGTGGCCAGAAGCACGGCATCGAAATCCTGCTGCAGGAACGTCTCCGCATCGTCCGTGACGAAGGCGCCCGGGTTCAATTCGGAAAATCCGTCACGCATGTGCTCGTTGAAATCGCAACCCGCCACTACCTCGATATTGAGTACCTGGCAGGTTTTGAAGAAAGTCATACCGCGTCCGAGTCCCCAGATGCCCAGTCGGATGCGTCTGTCCGTATCGAAGATCCGGGGTTGTTCTGTTGCCATTACACGAGTCCTTTGGATGTCAAAATCTGTTTAAAAGTCTGAAACCTGAGATCAGAACCAGCAGGTCCGAATGCATTCCAGCGCCGCATGCGCTGGAGGTCGTGTCTCTGTCATAGCTTGCTTTATTCAAATAGTCGATCAGCCGGATCCATTCAATGCCTCCAGCCCTTCATAGCCGCCGCTCGGCTTGGGCCTGCGGGAATGGTGGCATGGAAGCAGAAGGGCCGCCTGCTGGGGCGCCGTGAGGTCGTCCCAATATTCAGGAAGCTCCGATGGCAGCCCGCCGCCGCCCCACGACATGTGGGCCGCATTGTACTTGTAGAGGATGGCACGTCGCTGATGATCCGCAGTCCACGGAAGGGTACCGTGCGTGCAGGCCTCACTGAATATGATCGCGTCACCGGCTTTGGCGTTGATCTCCGTGACGAACTGCTGATACTGCTCCCACCTGAGCATCTTCTCCGGACACTTCAGGTTCGCCTTATGGCTACCTGGGACCACACTCACGCCACCGTCGCCGGGCCCCTCATCGGCCAACAGATATTCGATCACGCAGAGCCCCGTGAAGATTTTACCCTCACGGTAGAAATACGGCGCATTGTCAAAGCTGCCGTGCAGCATGCCACCGGAACAGCCTTTGTCCATGGCTATGAGGCCCGGACCATGGTCGAGGCGCCAGCCCTCGCCGAGGATCGTATTGAGGTGGGGCATGGTCTTCGGGTGTGCCAGCATCTCCCGGAACGGCTCGCAGTGGGGCTTCGGCATGGCCAGGAGGTTTTCGCTGTTTCCCAATCGTGTCGAATTGTTCTCGCCCTTCAAAGCCTTCGATTCCCCAAAATACTCCGGGGTCGGCGCCAATTCCTGCGCGTCGATGGCGGCATTCGCTTTATCCAGCTCCGCCTGACTCAATACCCCTGGCACGACTATAAAACCGAGCAGGTCAAAGAGATACTTCTCGTCGGCGGACATCTCCACCGTGTCGTCCGTGATCGATCGGGAGGTGTTCGCATGCGGGTCAATCATCGGTGTCTCTCTCCTGGGTGTGTGGTTCGTACGGATGGTTTGTGCTGGTTATGTCGATAGTGGGTCATTCTTGTATCTTCTATGTAGGAACCCGAGGAATTCACCGGCCAAGGCCACATAACCCTCGGCCTTGATAAGTCGCGTCGGAATGTGCGACTCCCATCGCCTGAATCGAATCTGAGTAAGTAAGGCCGGCCGTCAATCATGGAATGTAGTGCCAAATTAAGGGACTTCCATGACAGCGCCATGATTTTCGCATCCCGAGACATTGTGATAGAGACCTCAATCAAACAAGTCGCCACACTTATACCAACTGAATTATCTACTTCGATGGCCGTGCTACAGATTCAAAGAACCCTGAAGGCCGATGCCAGACTCTCTTGCTCAATCTGAGGGTCGTTCACAAACTGCAACAGTCCGTAGAATCCGTAGGGGTATTTCAGTTTGTGTCCCAGGTGTACATCACCGCCGCGTTCCAGCCAATAATCGGCCTGGAGTGGCGAGAATCCGGTCGGCACGTGTTCCTCGTAGACGCCATCTGTGTCCTGTGGCCCTTTCCGGATGCGCCGCACGTAGATTCTGAATCCCGCCTCCGCCTCCTTGGCCAGATCCATGTAGCCAAGACTATACAGATCCATCAATGCCTTTCCATACGTCAAGAGATGCCCGGTCCAGCCTTGACCACGACCGATAAATCGGGCAGCGCATTGGACAAACTCGGAAAGGATAAAATCTGCGGCAACGCCCGGTACACTCATGTCGGGGAGGTGAAAATCATCGTCCATAGGAACGGCTTTTGCCGTGAACGACCTGATCAACTGGCAGACCCCGTCAACCCTGGTCTCCGTTATGGCTTCAGGGACATCTCTAAAGGCCTTCAGGGCAAGGGCCGGTAGTATCACGTTGTGCCCTACTTCACGAAGGCCGGTGACGTGGTCGCTCAGGCAGTCGACGATCCGGTCAAGCAATTGGGGATGGGTCGGCTGTTGGGGAAAGGGGGCACACAATGAGGATAAGGACCACTGCTCGTCAATAATGCCTGTGACAAGATCGGGTACGTCATGCTCCACGTCATTTTCCCTGCACAGATACACCCCGGAAATGATAGCACCGCCGCGATGCCCGTCCGCAAAATAGTTCGTCGTATGGGCCCGGCTCAAGGCGTTCAGGCCCAACAGCAGGTAACGATCATCTTTCATCTCTGGCTCCGTCATGCGGGGTATACATGAGCCGATTGGGGGACGATCGCCTGGACTTCCCGGCGTATGGCCGTCCCGCGCATCAGCACAGTTGGACCGACACTATGGATTCAAAAATTCATCGTCCTACACATATAGATGGACGAGCAAGAAGCCTGCTTTCAGATTTGAAATTCGGTAGACCAAAGACGCATCTGAAGAATGGCCGGCGCGGTTGACAGATACGCTCCCCTGCCCATCACCATGTTCCACGACTTATTTCAACAGCATCATACGCCGGGTGCTCGTGAACCCCGTACTGGTCGTCAATCGATACATGTAAATGCCACTTGCCACGGGAGCTCCGCTGGCATTCAAACCATGCCATGGGACGTTGTATCTTCCCGGTTGTGCCATCTCGTCCACCAGCCGAATCACTTCCTGGCCAAGCAGGTTGTAGACGCTCAGTGTGATATGGGACTGTACGGGCAGCTCATAGGAAATCGTCGTCGATGGATTGAAAGGATTGGGCTGGGCGCCCAGAAGGGCGAAGTCCGCAGGTTCCGAAGTGGCCGCCACACGGACAGTCCCGTTCACGACGGTGACGGGCAGAATCTGTGCCCGGTGATCCACCACAATTGCCTGTGATAGATCAACCGACGACGTGCCTCGTAATGGCTCAACAGGTATGAGAATGAGATCACCCATGTTCGAAGGCAGACTCTCACCAGACAGGCTGTATATCAGTAGCCGGATATCTCCTTCGGCGACATTGCTTACCATATCCAGCCCTTCAAGGCGATCCACCAGCCGCGGCATACCCACACGGATCAGATCCGCATCATAGTTCAGCATCACCTGCAAACCCGCCGTCGCCACATCGCTTGTCAACGATACGCTAATAGCGTTCTGGCCTTCCGGCAATTGATGGGCGTCACCCAGCGCAACGGTAACTGTTCCAGATAAATCGTCCGTCTGGGGCTTGACCAGGAGATTGAGCACCACATTCACGATACTGATGGCATCGGCCACATCAAGCGACTCATCACCGTTGGCATCGAAACGCGCATAATCGTCCGTGCCGGGAGTAGGCCCAGAATCCAGGAAGACGATTACGCGAACCACACGGATTATGTCGAGAACCGTTATGACCCCGTCCCCATCAGCGTCACCAACAAGGGGAGCTTCCACCAGTGGCACAGTAGACGTGACCCACACCGGTCCATTGGTGAGCGCTCCTGTGTTATCGAGAGGGCCATCATCCGCGGTGGACGTACCGCTACCTTCGTCGAACCGTAAATACGTCATAAGGCCCGCTTCGTTGCCGCTGAGGCGATGGTTCATATCCGCCTGTATTTCCGTCTGCGTCCTCACCGTATCCCAGATGCGTACTTCGTCAATCTGCCCGTCCCAGAGGCTGACTACCGACCGCTTCCCCACAATCAGTCCGTCCGCATCGGTAACCGTATTCAGTGGGCCTATTCTTGTTGATTCAAGAAGCCCGTTGAGATAGAGATTGATCGTGTTCCCGTCGTAGGTAACTGCGGCGTGATACCAAGTATCGGTGGCCAACGTGGTCACGCCGGCCAGATCGATGGTATTGGACCAGAAGTAGAGTTTTCCCGGTGCGTTGCTCGAGGTGATCAGTCCGAACTTATTTGCGATGGTGTCGGTCCCATAATGCACGATTCCGGACTCCGTGCTGAGCGCGAGATCCTTGTCCGTCTTGAACCAGACTTCCATGGTACGGGAGGCACTACCCACCGGAAGTCCCGCAGGCGCAGCCGACTGCACGAAGTCGTCTACGCCGTCAAAATCGATCGCATGCCCTGCGATAGTTGGCAAGATTGGTTCTTCTGTGGCTACGACAAACTGACT
>JABIQT010000738.1 GCA_018667995.1 Candidatus Latescibacterota bacterium | reverse complement strand
TTTCCCCACGTATATACGGCTCGTAGACCTTCTCCACACCACTTTTACCCACCAGATCGCCGGCGATATATCCGCTCGGTTTCAGTCGATCCAACTGTTCCTTACTTACTTCGGCGACATAACCGAGCATGTGCGACGCAATTCCAGCCAGGGGATACAGTCGTGTTGGCTCGATTTCCACCGTCACACCGGGAAGCTCTATAAGGTGCTCTTCAACTCTGGAGACAATTTCAAAAGAAGCGTCTCGTTTCAGAACCAAGGGCTTAAAGCGATTATGGGATCTATCTCGGATTCTCTTCCGAAGATCCGATGGATCGCGTTCTATCAACGTTCCAAGACGAACGATAGTCTCGTCGTCTATTTCAATGGGGATTGCGGATATGGTGTACGAGGCCCTGTTCTCAGCCAGAGGGGTTCCGTGCCGATCAAAAATGAGTCCCCTGGGTGCCTCAAGTGTCACCGTGCGAATGCTGTTGCTCCGCGATTCGGATCTATATTTCTCTCCTTCGATCACCTGGAAGAAATACAAACGACCCACAAGAGCCAGAAAAAGGATGGTAACAACTGTCCCGGCTATGTACCCATGTCTTCGTTGGGATAGCTCATCATTCCGGGAATAACCGTTTTGCATCTATGGTTCCTCTTCGATACACGAGTGCGATGGCCAATACCGCACCAAGAATTCCTGTGTACACCAGTGAAGGAGTAGTCCTTCGCCACATCATTGTGAAGAAGACCTCGGCGTCGAAGCCCACATCTATGAGGAAAAAGAGGGCATCGTGAATCAGCATTCCTGCACATAGCACCGAAAGCAAGATCAGGATGTTCTCGCGATAGAGCCCATCCTTGCCGAGACCGACGCCAAAACAGATCAGCGTTTTGCAGAGAGCATTTAGACCCAGATTAGATGCCGGGCCGTAGAAATCCTGCAGTAGACCGACCGAAAACCCCATGATCATTCCAGTCATAGAACCATACGCTAGCGACAGGTAGACCAGCACAAGAATGATAAAGTCCGGACGGCCACCGTAGAGCGTTAGGTCTTCGGCGATGGTGCTCTGGAGTAGAAACGACAGGAGAACGAGTCCGACTGCCCGAATGATCATAGTGCTATCTCACTGTCGGGAACTTAGCGCCGTCTCAACTCGGCCTGGAAGCAGAGATTGATAGTCGGAACTGGAAATCGCGGACATCGAATCACTGCCAGCCTCCGCTTGGGGGACAACTACAAAGACTTCCTCCAGCCGGTCAAAATCTACAACCGGAGCAATGTCAATCTGCTTAAAAACACCAGACTCTTCGATACGAAGGCCCTGTACACGTCCCACAAGTAGACCGGGCGGAAAGGTACCACCAAGTCCAGACGATACCACATTATCTCCTATTCGCACGTCGGCCCGCAGTGGCAACATAAGATCCAAACCATCATAAAGACGCCCAGCTATGGTGCCCTTCACACGGCTTCTCTCCACGATACTACTGATGCGGCAGCTTCGGTCCGTTAACAACTGAACAAGTGAGGATAGAGGACCGGTTTCCACGACCCTTCCAGCAAGCCCCTGGGACGTCACAACAGCCATATAGGGTCGGACGCCATCGCGGCTGCCCATATCGATCACTACACCATTGAGCACACGCCCGGCATCATGAGCGATCACCTCTGCAGGTAAATAGGTAAACTCTGGTCGTCGCTTGAATCCAAGCAGCGATCTCAGACGCAGATTTTCGAGCGTACTCTCCCGCAGATCAGCGTTCTGGAGCTGCAAGGTGACGAGTTCTTCGCGCAACAGGTGGTTCTCCTGACGCAGATTGAAGAAGGATGGTATAAAAGAGAATACCTGCTGCACAGGCGTCAGCACTGTCATCATAACAGAGCGACTTACCAGGACCTGGTTCTGCGGTGACAGCGAGAGCAGGACAATGGAAATCATCACCGTCAACGTGAATGTGACAGTCTGGCGATATAATATCAGTGTGCTAAAAAGTCTGGGCATGAGGTCAGTCTTTCAGAATCTCCAACATTCCCTCATAGCTACTGAGGTTTTCGATTATTTTGCCAGTCCCGCGAACCACACAGGTCATCGCGTCCTCGTCTATGCGGACCGGCAGATTCGTCTCTACCTGGATGCGCTCATCGAATCCCCGTAGTAATGAGCCACCGCCCCCCATGACGATTCCACGATCTATTATGTCAGCGGCCAACTCGGCTGGCGTCTGCTGCAATGTGGCTCGCACCGCACCTATAATCTGATTCACGGGATCAGACAAGGCTTCCCGAATCTCCTCTGAATTGACGGTTACTGCGCGGGGTGTTTCGCCCACCAGATCGAGTCCCTTCACCTGCATTTCCTGTTCCTCATTGAATACGGGATAGGCCGATCCAAGTGTTTTCTTGATGAATTCTGCCATACGTATCCCGATGGACAGGTTGTAGGTCTTTCGCAGATGCTGGATGATGGCTTGATCCATTTCGTCGCCGCCGATACGAATGGAGGCGGACGTCACGATACCACCCAGAGAAATCACGGCAATCTCCGAAGTACCGCCACCGATATCGATGATCATGCTTCCTATGGGCTCTTCCACAGGCAACGAGCAGCCGATTGCGGCAGCCATGGG
>JABIQT010000067.1 GCA_018667995.1 Candidatus Latescibacterota bacterium | reverse complement strand
GAATTCTTGGCTCCGGCGATCCTTCTCTTCATTTTCGCACTCGGGCAGGTGGTCTTCGGAATCTACCAGTCATCGGTCGTCCTTCATGTCAGTTATGACGAACCTATTACGGCGATTCAAAGGAAGCTGGCTGCCATGAGGGTACATAGGATCCGCTATTTGACCATCACAAGATTCGCCTATGCGATTTTGTGGATACCTGTGGTGACGGTGGGCGTTGAGGCTGCGTTTGGAGTCAATCTGTTCGAGTACCTTGACACGACTTGGCTGGTCCTGAATCTACTGATAGGCGTTGCGTGTGTCCTCTTTGCGTTCTGGCTATCGCAGCGCTGGGCTGCAGGCAAGATAACATCGCCGTTTCTGATTAAGCTGGTCGATAATGTCTCTCTCAACGATTTCACGGGAAAGAGTTTGATTAGCGCCATCGCATTTCTCGATGACATTGTGGCGTTTGAGCGGGAGGACGACTAGTCCCGCGTATCAATTGTTCTTGACAGGGAACAAGCCGAATCGTCAGACTGGGGTTCCCATCACTACACAGGAAGGAGAAGCCCATTGATAACTCCATTATTGGTCTCCGGCGAGGGCCTGTCCATTGACGATGTGGTCTCTGTGTCTGGTGGCATGAAGGTCGAACTAGACCCTGATGCACTGCCCAGAATGCAAAGATCCCGGGACGCAGTCGAACGTCTTGTTGCCGAAGGCCGCGTGGCCTATGGGATTACAACGGGTTTCGGGCGATTTAAGGATCGTTTGATTTCTCCGGAGCAGGTCGCACAGCTGCAACTGAATCTGATTCGTAGTCATGCGGCGGGCACGGGCGACGAGTTGGATGAGCAGACTGTCCGGGCGATGCTGTTGATACGAGCGAATACACTTGCCATGGGATATTCGGGAATTCGGCCGGTGGTGGTTCAGTTGTTGCTGGATATGCTGAATGCTGGTGTCCATCCATGTATACCAGGTCGTGGGTCATTGGGCGCCAGTGGTGATCTGGCGCCGCTGGCCCATCTCGCGCTTGTCCTGATTGGTGAAGGAGAGGCGTTGTTGGATGGAGAACGATTGGGTGGTATGGAGGCGCTATGTCGGGCCGACCTTAAGCCCGTGGTTCTCGGCGCAAAAGAAGGATTGGCCCTTACGAATGGAACGACCCTTATGGCAGGGCTCGGGGCATTATTGGTCAAGCAAGCCACCAACTTAGCCCGAACGGCCGATGCTGCCGCTGCACTGACGTTGGAGGCGCTGTATGGAACGGACCGGGCCTACGATGCTCGCGTACATGCGGTCCGGCCACATCCTCGGCAAATTGCCTGCGCCGCATTTCTTCGGTCCCTTCTCTCCACAAGTCAATTTCTGCGGACCGATGATCCCAACAACGTGCAGGACCCTTATACCCTTCGCTGTGTCCCTCAGGTGCATGGTGCTGTACGCGATGCCATTGACTATGCCCGCTGGGTCGTGAGCATTGAGCTCAATGCTGCCAACGATAATCCGCTTGTTTTTCTCGATGAGGAGACCGGCGAAGCGGATATTATCAGTGCGGGGAACTTTCATGGGGAACCCATCGCCGTCGCAATGGACAGCATGAAGCTGTCGGTGACCGACATGGGCAACATGAGTGAGCGCCGTACTGCCAGATTGGTGGATGCCGACTGCAATGGGGGGGTGCTGCCGATGTTCCTCACGACTCAAGGTGGACTGGAAAGCGGCCTAATGATCGTCCAGTACACCGCGGCAGCTCTGGCTTCTGAAAACAAGGTTCTCTCCCATCCTGCCAGTACCGATACCATCCCGAGTAGCGCCAATACGGAAGACCATGTAAGTATGGGCGCTACGGCGGTTCACCACACTGAGCTGGTACTCAATCATACGGAAACAATCGTGGCTATCGAGTTGCTTACGGCTGCACAAGGTATAGATTTTAGGTGCCGGACCATGGGCTTGAATCCTTCAGACATGGGAGAAGGGACACGTGCGGTCTATGAGCTTGTTCGCAAGAGTGTTCCCTTTCTCGAGCATGATGTCCCACTCGCCCCATACATAGAGATGGTTCGGAGTCTGGTCTATTCTGGCGAAGTTGTTGCATCCATAAATTCGGTAGTCGATCTCTCCAGGGTCACTCTGGACTGAACCGAGAAAACCGACATCCTTCCGTCTTTTCATCATCTTTCATATAGATAGTATTGCCAACGGTTTGGCATGTGGTATATTTACCGTAGTCGAATGATACCTAATGGCCGAACGGGTGGTACGGAGGCAGGCATGACAGCTGTACTGCAGGTTGGTGATAAGATGCCCATATTTGAATTGCCAACCATGGAAGGTCAGGCTGTTGGGCTTGAGGATTTTGCCGGCAAGAGATTCATTATCTTCATGTGGGCATCCTGGTGAGCGTGCCGTGATCAACTGCCGGAGTGGCAGGAATTTTACGTTGATAATAGAGGAAGCAGATTCGAAGTACTCTCTGTGGCCATTGACTTTCAAGGGTCGGTGAAGGCCACTGCCTTTGTAGCGCACGCCCACGCGACCTATGCCAACGTGGTTGATAGCGCGAATCTCTTCGGAGATCTCTTTGGATTTCAGGCCATCCCCAACGCCGTCTTTGTCGATGAAACGGGGATAATTCGGTACATGAAGTTTGGGGGATTTGATATCCGGATGCCGGCTGATAAGGTGTTGGCAGAAGGATTTGCCGGCAGTCCGAATCTTGAGGACTTAGCTGCTCAATCGGAGCGGGGTTATGCCTTTGAAGACGAAGAGGCACGCCGACTGTATCGTGATGGCCTGGAACGATTCAAATCCGGTGATCTGAAATCCGCCTTGACACTTTGGCGCTCCAGTGTGTCTCTGGTACCAAACAACTGGATTGTGCGAAAACAGATCTGGGCTCTGGAGAATCCGGAGAAGTTCTATAGCGGCGAGGTGGATTTCGATTGGCAGAAGGTACAGATCGCCGCGGGCCGATGACGCGCCGCTACCATCGATTTCGTTGCTATACGCGGCGATTCGTTCGGAATAGTGCATAACGGGAACATAACTCTACATTTCTCCATTTAGATCTTTAGCATTTATATATGAAGCCACATCCGTAATGATTGTAAGATAAATCATACCTCAGCAACCTAAAAACGAACCGGTTAAGAGACCATGATAAGATACCAGAGATTCATAATTGCAGCCTTCTGCGCGTTCCTGTTTGTAGCCGCCTCAGCTCAGGCCCAGCCGGTGCGTACCGACTACATGGAGAGCGAACTCGTAGCCGAGGAATCGTCGATTCAACCTGGCCGTCCTTTCTGGATGGCGCTACGGATGAAGATGGACGAGCATTGGCACGTGTATTGGAGAAATCCAGGTGATGCCGCCTATGCGACGAGCATAGAGTGGACCTTGCCCGAGGGGTTTGAAGCCGGACCCATTCATTGGCCCTATCCTGAGCAGATCGATCTGCCGCCCCTGGCCAACTACGCTTATGAAGGCGAAGTTTATCTTCTTACGGAGATCACCCCACCGGCCAACCTGAAGCCCGGTACGTCAATTGAGATTAGCGCCTATGGAGACTGGCTGGTCTGCGAAGAGGTCTGCATTCCCGGATCAGCCGCCTATACAGTGTCTCTTCCTGTTACCGAATCCCCGCCTGAGGCCAATACGGCATGGGCTGAGGGATTCGCAACCGCACGCGGGAATTTACCACTCGTTGAACATGATTGGACCTTGGAGGCTTCCGTCAATGATAGCTTGGTTGTTATCCAGGCGACGGCTCCCGATTGGTTTTCGGGTGACATTTCTTCGATGCAGTTCTTTCCCTATGATGGCTCGTTAATCAACCATTTCGATCCACAATCGTTTGGCAAAAGTGCGAACCTGTATCAGATCTCGGCAAACGTCAGCATGCTGATGTCCAGTCCCCCCGAGCGGATTACCGGAGTGCTCGTTTCGGAAGAT
The DNA here is from genome assembly GCA_018667995.1 of Candidatus Latescibacterota bacterium. Lineage (GTDB taxonomy): Bacteria > JAAXHH01 > JAAXHH01 > JAAXHH01 > JABIQT01 > JABIQT01. The sequence goes on along the minus strand of JABIQT010000067.1, from coordinate 14,143 downwards.
GGTTGGCGAGGCCCGGGCTCGGAGCACGCCATCGAAGTGAGTGTGCCGGTGTCGACCGCGTTGACCCCCATAGCGGCATCCGTGGCTAAGGTGAATACGGAAATCAGTTCCATCTGGCTGGCCCTTGGATTTGCTTTCATTGGCGGTATGATTCTTAATCTGATGCCTTGCGTGCTACCCGTGCTCTCGCTCAAGATACTGGGATTCGTGCAGCAAGCAGGTGAAGATGACAACAAGAGCTGGCAGCATGGAGCTATGTTCACTGTTGGCGTACTCCTCTCTTTTCTGACACTAGCCGGCGTTCTGATAGCGCTGCGTGCTGGCGGCGAGCAACTCGGATGGGGCTTCCAGCTTCAGTCGCCGCTGTTTGTTACGGTTATTTCGGCGTTCTTGTTCCTATTCGGTCTGAGTCTATTTGGCGTATTTGAATTGGGTACCTCTCTCATCGGCGCCGGGGCCAAGCTGGACAACCGGTCAGGAATGACAGGTTCATTCCTGAGTGGCGTAACCGCCACGGTGGTTGCAACGCCTTGCACCGCGCCGTTCATGGGGTCGGCACTTGGATTTGCACTAACTCAATCAACTGTTGACTCACTTCTCATTTTTGGATTCCTCGGGCTTGGAATGTCGGCTCCCTACCTGTTGCTGTCGTCAGTCCCATCTTTGCTTAAATTCGTGCCGAGGCCCGGTGCCTGGATGGAGTCTTTCAAGCAGTTCATGGGCTTCCTCCTTATGGCGACCGTAGTCTGGCTTGTGTTCGTGATTGGCAGCCAGACGGGTGTGATCGGCATGACCATGCTGTTAGGCCTGCTCGTATTCCTCGGGATCGGCGCCTGGATTCTGGGCCGATGGGGTACCATTTCCGCCGCGGATAATACTCGGCTGTTGGCAAGGGCTGTGGCTGTCATTGTCGTGGCTGGAAGCCTTGGCTACACACTGTCAATTCTCCCTCCCGGTGCATCGTCCGGTGGCGGGGCCATGGCTCGTACAACTTCGGCTGATTCGGGGCCAAATTGGGAGGCTTTTTCATCACAACGGGTTGATGAATTACGACGGTCCGGCCAACCTGTATTTGTGGATTTCACGGCGGCGTGGTGTTTGAGCTGCCAGGTCAATGAGCGCGTGGCTCTCCACAACAGCGCGGTTGTGGCGAAATTCAAGGAGCTCGGTGTAGTGATGCTGAAAGCCGACTGGACTTCTCGTGATCCAGAAATCACAAGCGCATTGGCGAAATTCGGCCGAAACAGTGTCCCGCTCTATGTGCTCTATACGGGATCGAAAGACGCAGCTCCGCTTATTCTATCAGAGATCCTTACGCCGGGAGCAGTACTGGAGGCACTTGAAAGTGTGACTCCGCTCAGCACGGCTAGCGTCAGGTGATCTGGAGACACTCCAATGGGTTGTATGGGGGGTAGATACATGAAACGGTATGCTCTTTCAGGATTGATAGTGGTCACAGCTGCTGTTGTTCTCTTTGGTCTGACGTCCGAACCCATGGCCAAAGGCAAGGTCCGCGTCGGCGAGGCCGCGCTGGATTTTGAACTGACCGACACAGATGGACGGTCTGTGAAATTGTCTGACTACCGAGGAATGCACGTGGTCCTTGAATGGATCAATTATGATTGTCCCTTTGTCCGGAAGCACTATGAAAGCGGCAATATGCAAGCGTTACAGAAGAAGTACACGGACAAGGGGGTTATCTGGCTTGCCATATGCTCCAACCGGCCGGGCTCGCAAGGAAATTTCGAGAACGCTGAAATTGAGAGACGCCGTAAGAACCATGGTTCAACCGTAACGGCGTATTTGCGAGACGATGACGGTTCAGTCGGGCGCCTGTACGGCGCCACCAATACACCGCACATGTACATAGTGAATCCAGCCGGTACGCTTGTCTACATGGGCGCGATTGACTCAATTGCGTCTTCCAGACAGTCTGACATAGAAGAAGCTGACAATTATATGACTCTGAGTCTGGACGCCGTCCTCGAGGGTAAGGCTGTGCCCGTCTCGGCTACCAAAGCCTACGGATGTACGATTAAATATTAGCCTGTCTGGGCCCGTGGGGCGTTACAAACTAAGATATATATCATATAGAAGAGGAGAGGGCTTGCCGTGTGCTACCCTCTTTTTCTTTTTTGAGAATTCTCTCACAGAAGTTTGTTTCTGAGCAGGTACTGACAGACAGCGTCCGTAAGCCCAAGGCCGAGGTAACTACGACGGTGGCATGTGGACGCTCATCCCCCTCCGTGAAATTGATTTCTCTAAGAATATGGAGACCTGAATGCCCGAAAATCGTCCGAACATTCTTGTGTTGATGACCGATCAACAACGATATGATACGGTAGCTGCCTATGGACTGAACCCGATCTGCCAGACACCCAATATCGACCGCCTTGCGGCCAATGGAGTTCTGTTCAATCATGCTTTCACACCGACCGCAATTTGCTCACCCGCCAGGGCATCGTTCTATACTGGGCTCTATCCTCATAAACACGGGGTGACGGCCAATAGCCTGACTATTAATGAAGGCGTTCGCGGAATCAATAATTATCTGGATGACGCAGGATATGTCAGTGGATACTCAGGAAAGTGGCATGTAGATCATGAGCGTGGACCGAGTGACCTTGGGTTTCTGGGGAAGGATTTTCTTGGTTATGGCTTTCCGGGCTCAAAAGTTTTGCCAGGGCTCCAATTCGGTGCGGGACCACTCAATACCCCCAACCACTACGAGGTCTACCTTCGGGAAAATGGGTTTGATATACCCACGGTCAAGAAACGATTCTCTGGCCAGAACCCACCCACATCAAGGCAGGAAATGTTTGCTCTGCACGACGGACCAGTCGAATCGTGCATTGAGTATTTTGTCGCGCAAGAGACTATTCGTGTGATGGAGGATATGGCGGCTGGTGATGAGCCCTTTTTCATGTGGGCGAACTTCTGGGGACCGCACACGCCCTGTGTCATTCCTGAACCGTACTTCTCTATGTATGATCCTCGTTCTATACCCGAACATCCCAGCTACTGCGAGACGTTTGACCGAAAACCTGGTGTGCAGCAGTTGATCGAGAAGATGTGGGGGCTTGGGGACTATGGCTGGGCAGGATTTCAGGAAATAGCCGCCAGATATTACGGACACTGTACGCTGATAGATGATATGGTAGGGCGAATACTAGACGCGCTCGAGCGCACGGGGCAGGCTGAAAATACAGTGGTTATATTCACATCTGATCACGGCGACTGCCTTGGTGCTCATAAGCTCATCGAAAAGGGTGAGTTCATGTATGACGAGATCTATCGGATTCCCATGGTGGTGTCGCACCCGGACTGCAAGAATAAAGGTACTGTGAATGAGAATTTCTACTACCTGCACGAACTGATGTGTTCCTCTCTCGATATGGCAGGATTAGAAGTGCCGGAGCATCTGGACGGGAATTCATTCTTGCCTGCTATGCTGGGAGACGACAGCTACAATGGCCGAGAAGATGTATACTGCATATTCAATCGTCACTTTACGCAGGCAAACCAGCGGATGGTGCGTACCAAAAGCCATCAGCTCACGTTTAATTCGTGCGATATGGGTGAACTCTACGATTTAGAAAATGACCCGTATCAGCTTAGGAATGTACATGGGGAAGCTGCGTACAAGGATATTCAGAAGAGTTTGATGGATCGGATGGAAGTCCACATGCAGTCTTTGGATGACCCCGTAAAGGGCTGGTTCAATACGATGAAGGCGGTATACTAACTGTTCCGATTCGTTGATAGAGTTCCAGTACTCCCCTGTCTCCTCTCTGCATGGATCCCCGATATGATTAGCGGATGTGATGCCCTTGTCAGAATAGATACGAATCTCGAAAGTTTGAAAGTGTAAACTGCTGAGGCGCGGTTGTGGTACGCCTTGACCGCATTCCTCAAAGCGATATGGGCGGATTATATAGCATCAGAAAAGGAGCAGTCGTGTTGTCGAAACCTAATGTTCTGCTTATTTCCACGGACCATTGGCCGGCGGGCCTATTCGGGACAGCTGGCCATCCGGTAATACATACGCCTACGCTCGACACGCTTGCCCAGAGCGGTGTGCGTTTTCCGAGGGCGTACAGCGAGTGCCCCGTTTGCATTCCGGCCAGGAGGACGCTGATGACGGGCCTCTCGCCGCGTGGTCATGGAGACCGGGTATTCAAAGTAGATGAGCCGATGCCTCAGGTTCCGACCGTTGCCCAGACGTTTCGCAATGCCGGATATCAAGCATATGCGGTGGGAAAACTTCATGTATATCCGCAGAGGGATCGTATCGGATTTGATGATGTTGTACTACTGGAGGAGGGGCGTCCGCATCTCGGAGCCATTGACGATTATGAGCTGTTTCTGGCCGACAACGGGTATGCGGGAGAAGCCTTTGCACACGGCATGAGCAACAATGAATATGCGCAGCGCCCATGGCATCTGCCTGAAGCCATGCACCCCACGAATTGGACCACACAGCAGATGGCGCGGACGATCAAGCGGCGTGACCCGACGAAGCCGGGATTCTGGTATCTGTCATACTGCCATCCCCATCCACCGCTCGCCCCACTTCAGTGTTATCTGGATCTGTACCGGGATGAAGATCCTGGTGTTCCGTACGTTGGAGACTGGGCAGCAGATGTAACCGAATTGCCCTATGCGCTTCGAACGGTCCAGGGGAAATTCGCCACCATGAACGACAGTCAGATTGCCTGGGCAATTCGAGCATTCTATGCACTGTGTACGCATATCGACCACCAATTGCGTATCGTAATCGGCACGCTGCGCGAGGAAGGGATTCTCGACAACACCATTATCCTTTTTACCGCTGACCATGGTGATATGCTTGGTACGCACGGCCTTTGGGCCAAGCGCCTATTCTACGAGCAATCGGCGAACGTCCCGATGATCCTGCTGGGTGCAGCGGGAGATGATCGAGTGGGGCATCATCGTATTGATGACAGGCTTGTGGGCTGGCAGGACATCATGCCGACACTGCTTGATCTTGCGGGAATAGATATTCCAGAATCGGTTGAGGGCGTTTCTATGGTGGCAGGAGAAGGACGATCATATCTGTACGGCGAAACCGGCGAAGACGGGCAGGCCTCTCGCATGATGCATGATGGGCGATACAAACTGATCTATTACCCGGTCGGAAATAGGGTGCACCTATTCGATCTTGTAGATGATCCTGCAGAGCGGTACGACCTCTCCGGCTCACGAGAACACAATGAAATTCGAGGCCGGTTGAGCCGAAAACTGATGGATCAACTTTATGGTGGCGATGAGGCGTGGATCAAGGACGGTATGCTTGCAGGCTTACCCGACCAGGACTATTTACCCACTCCTAATCGTGGATTGTCAGGCCAGAGAGGGACCCACAATCCGATGCCTGCATCGGGATCAGATGTTTCTTATGTACCATAACAAGAAAGAAGACGGGGAGCCTTCAGTCGTACAGGAACTCAAAGTGGGGCGGAGCGTATTATTGAGGAGTCGACCCGCCCCGCACATGGCTATGTGTCTCCGGTACTTGCGGTAACTACGGACTACCTCTTCAGCACCGGGCTACCATGTAACGGCCGCCATACGCTTGAGATATTAGACCCTGGCCGCTCTGATGTTTCAACGTATATGGCGGAGGGGTCGCCTTTTTCTTAGAATGTCCTAACGGTTACCTCTTGAGCAGTCTGTTCACATGGTGACCGTGTTCGTAGTATTGATCAGGCTTCTTTTCACCGTCGAAATCCCAGTACTTCCAGCGACCATCCTGTTTGTTGTCTACAAAAGTGCCCTCAGACTGCGTCTTGCCACTTTCATGCCAGGACTTCCAGGTGCCCTGTTTTAGTCCTTTGACATACTTCCCTTCGAGTTTCTTGTCGCCGGTCGGATAATACTCTTTCCATTTTCCGTGTGGTTCGCCACCGGCATATGGCTTCTCGAACTGCTTCTTGCCGTTTACAAACCAGGCCAACCAGAGGCCGTGGTGGACTCCCGCTTTATATGATTCGGTGTACTGTTTCTTGCCGTTTCTGTCCCAGTACTTCCAGTTGCCTTCGCGATGGCCACGCTTGTATTCACCTTCTACGTGTTTCTTCCCATTGGAATGCCACTCGGCCCATTTTCCATGGCGAGTGCCGTTGGCATAATTGCCTTCGACCTTCTTATTACCGGTGGTGTATTCCTCGGTCCATTTGCCGTTTTCAGGCGGCGCCGTTGAACCATTCTGCGCAACAACATCCGAACTGTACGCGAGAATGACAGCAGCGACCGGAATGGTCATCGACCGTAACAGGCCCGATAGCATCCATTTCATGGAGCCGTCCCCCCTATTTAATTGTATTGATTAGCTGAGTATCTATAAATCTGCCCAAAAGCATTATAATGTCAAAATCTCGATTAGTCAAACATTCTCTATCCCTGAGGCTATCAGGAGGATAGAGCGACCAATTGATCTTGCGGGTGCTGAATAGGCATTAAGAGAATAGGATCTCTTGCGGGGATTGTGCTACTCGTTATTTATGCTTCGTCCGATATATGTCTTATCGGCACTCGGGACAGATCGATTGACCGCACTCCTTGTGTCGTGAATTGCATTCACCGCACAGACTAAGGACATGGCCGTTTGGCTTAGAGCGAGTACCTCGCCATTAGGTCATGACACGCCAGCCCTTCTCTCCTTCGCGGCAGTAGGAGTGCCATATCTGCTCCTTCTTTCCATCCGAGGAAAAGCCGGTATGTTTCCCATGGGCGCTCCGTATAGTCTATTTTTCCCTTATCATGGAATGTAGTGTAGGTGTCCTCATAGAGCCCGTTCCTGAATGTTCCTTCCTGCTTTCGATGACAATTGGGATAGTAGTCCCTCCAGTGCCCGTGCCGTCATCCGTTCCTATAGGCGCTTTCACTCCGTCGTCCATCATTCGTGAAGAAGACGATCCATGGGCCTTGTTTCTTCCCGTCTACAATCTCACCATTTTCTAATGGCATAAATTTCGGGTCCATGCGATATGCGTCGTACGCCTGATGCGAATTCATGCCTCTCCTGAAGTATCACGGGCCGGCGTGGATGAGGATGGCGTAATCACTTATATGAATGCCTGTACTGCGTCTCGGATGGTCTCGACTCCCGCCCACTCGTCTCCTTCCCCCTCGAATATCAAGGAATATGGTCCGTCGAATCCCGTAGCTCGAGCGGCCACCAAATTGCGATCGAACTCCGTGCGGTCCATAGTTCCATTGTTCAGATAATCCGGCTTGGCGTGACAGGAAGTAGCATAGGGTAAAATGGCATTCAGATCCTCAAGGCGACTTGTTCGCGGGTAATTGCCAAAATCAGCACAAAGACCAACTGTGCCCTCACAGCGCTTAAGAATTTCCAACAGGGGGGCAGGTCGCTGCGTCAACGTTCGGAAATTCTCGGTGATTATCTGCACGCCATGGTCTTTACCGTATTGGGCAAGCATGCTCAGATTCGTGGCGCTCATTTCAATGGCAGGATGATTATCAAGGGATTGGGTATTACCGATTTCAGCTTCGCCGGCAATAACCCTGGCGTGCGACGCACCGCAGTCGCTGGCAATATCGATCCAGGAGCGGATCCAATCTAACTGGTCTTCGCGTTTCCTTTCATCGGGGTGTGTGATATCTCCCGAGTCAACGAGGATGCTGAACAAGCGTACACCGGACGCCAGAAGTTTGCCCCTGAGCTCGGACACGTACTCAGGGGTAATGCTCGGAAAATGAAAATGGCAAATTTCCAGATCCAGAATGCCCAAGCGTGCCATTCGTTCAGGTACCTCCAGCAACGTCAATGCGCCGCTATCATCTCGATCGGCTGTCAGGCGCCCCGAATTATCATCTGCTGGACTATAAATTGGACCGAGGGCATGGTGTATGCTCCAAGTCGATAGGGCAGGTCTTGGCATGTTCAATTCCTCCAGTAATCCGTGTGTTGGTAGACCTATAATCGAAACGACTTTTCGTATTTTCTTGCTCTGGTGAATCCCAAAGTAATATTGCTATATGGCGATACACCAGCAAGATTAATCACATGATGCATTGGCAATAGAGGAGGAAGTGATGAGATTAGGTTTCTCCACCTTGGGGTGTCCAGATTGGGATTTGGAGACTATGTGTGCGCGTGCTCATGATTATGGCTTCGAGGGGGTTGATTTTCGGGGATTGGGAGAACATATCGATGTCACTATGTTACCCGAGTTCACAAGCGGTTTGGCCATCACAAAACGGTTGTTCTCCAACCACGGCGTAGTTGTCAGCGGCATCAGTTCAAGTCTGAAAATCTGTGAATCGACCTTGCATGATGAAAATCTGGAAGAGGCCAAACGCACGATCGCGATCGCTCTGGACCTGGATGTGGATACCATTCGGGTGTTCGGTGGTGGCGACACTGCAGCGTTCAAACGAGAGGATCTTGCGGATATAGGATGTCGCACTATGGAGTCGGTTCTTCGACTTGACGGCGCCGAATCCTTAAAGTGGATTTTCGAGACGCACGATAGCTGGATTGCAGCAAGTGATGCCAAACTTCTGCTTGATAGGATTCCCCATGCCGCCTTTGGCGTTCTTTGGGACGTGGGGCACACTTCACGCGTGGGAGGAGAGACACCTATTGTCTCTATGTCGGCCCTTGGCGATAGGATCTATGGATTGCATATCAAGGATGCTGTTCACGACGATGGCCACCCGAACGCCATGCCGGACGGATGGCGATATGTTAAGCCAGGGGAGGGGGAACTGCCTATTGCCGAAGCAATTCATTTGCTCAGACAGGCCGGATATGACGATTGGTTGTTATTTGAGCATGAGAAAAGATGGCATCCAGAACTCTCAGAGCCCGAGAAGGTGTTTCCAGAATTTGTGTCGTGGTATAGATCGCTTGAACCCACTGATTAGGGTGATTCCACCAGCATTTCTATGACTTCAGTCTGGGAGACGACTGAGAAACCGTTGCGACCGGCTTCTGCCTTGTCATCCGGACCTATATAGCCCCACGTTGCAAGAAGCAGGCGGATAACAGGATTTTCGTGGTTGAAATGTGCGTTCAGTTCTTTCAGATTTTCGACGTTGTCATCAACGAAAGTGAACTCTTCGCGTCCAAGATTCTTTTGAATGGAAAGCAAGTTCTCAATCTTACTTGCGCCAGTGTCGCCGGAATACACCTGTTTCGGTAGAATCATGAGACCGTAGTGATGGCACAGGTTCACTACCGCCTCACGGTTCTTGTGAGTCAGAATTATAATGCTGTCGCCTCTGGTCAGGAGCTGATCCCAAAGCGGTTGATAGGGCGCGTTCAAAGCTCGCCATCGATCCGTATCGTGATCAATAAACGTCTTCCTTACCTCGAAGAATCTCATGGCTCTATCGTGGCGGCTTCCCGGAGCGCCATCACGCTGTGTCTCGTATTCCGTCTTGGTCATTTGATGGTCGGGTGCGCGATGGGCTTGTGCGAGGCACCAGCCCATCAGTGCGACGCCGTCGCCCGCCGTCTGTATGTGATACCTGTTGGTTCTAAATAGAGCACTCGAATTTCCCGGGAGCTCATCCGTGGTGGTGGCGAGGTTGTCGGTTACCGTGTTGAACGTGGACACCGCCATTTCGTCGACAGTATCCACTAATACACCATCAAAATCAAAAATCAGCAATATCCTCTCCTTCGGTCCCATTCGTCCTTATTCAATAGCTTCTAATGCTCATCACGAGCGCCCCACCTGTCTCTATAAACGATCCTTACAAGCATGAGGACCTTCGTGACGATATTCTTGTGCTACAAGAAAGACCCAAGGGATCAGCTACGGAGTCTGCGCCCCAAGGGCCTCCAAATAAACGGAGTACAATGACTGGCTGGCAGCGATAAAAAGACGATTCTTCTTGCGACCTCCAAAGCAAAGGTTTGCTACGACTTCAGGAATGTGAATGCGTCCGATCAAGTCTCCATCGGGAGCGTAGCACCACACTCCGTTTGTTTCGGGGCCACCCCATCCGGCACTCGCCCAGAGATTTCCATCACGATCGGTTCGTATTCCGTCTGCCATGGCGGGATTCAGGTCCGCAAACACAGCGCCCCCTGATAGCCTGTTGCCGTCGATTACGTCAAAGACTCGGATATGGGCGGGACCATTTGGATTGTGTGATCGACCAGTGTCAACGATGTACAGTTTTGTACCGTCTGGCGAAAAACATAATCCGTTTGGTTTCTCCAGGTCATCTGTAACTACGGTTGCTTCTCTCGTCACGGGGTCGAGTCTGTACACATTCGTTGGCAATTCAAATTCTGCGCGATGTCCCTCGTACTCCATCAGGATCCCGTAACCCGGGTCGGTAAACCAGATGGATCCATCGGTGTGTACGACGACGTCGTTAGGCGCATTGAGGGACTTTTCTTCAAACTGATCCATCAGGACGGTGATGGCGCCGTCATACTCTGTCCGCGTCACCCGGCGACTGTCATGTTCGCAGGATATAAGCCTTCCCTGCTGGTCGCGCGTGTTTCCATTGGTATTGTTCGACGGGGTTCGAAATACGCTGACACTGCGTGTTTCTTCCGACCAGCGAAGCATACGGTTATTCGGTATATCACTCCAGATCAGGCTTCTACTGTCACCAAACCAGACTGGTCCTTCAGACCATCGGGCACCCGTGTAGAGTCGCTCGATCGTGGCGGTGCCGAGTACGTAGTCGGAAAAGCGCGGATCAAGAGTCTCAATGGCCGGGTCCGGGTATGCCACCACGTCCCGGTCCCAGTCTCTCGATAATAAGAAGTCGTCCATAATTGCTCTCTTTCGATTGTGATTATGTATGGATTTCACTGGGACATTGTGTGCGGCAGGCATACCTGTGTCAACATATTTCATCTTATCGAAAGCCCGTCACCCAGCACCCGGAAATCGCGGTTGACATTTCCAAGTCAATTCTTTACAAATATCACTGTTCATTCGCGGTAATCAGCTCACCTAACGGAAATCCGACAATGCCAGAACACGTTGAACAGATCAGCACTCAAACGCTCACCTATCGGGTCACTGTTGGTGGAACTCTAGACGGACAGAACACGCGGGACCCCATAGGGTATGGGAGTTTCGATCAGGCATACGAAAACAACGTTTTCGTCTCGATGGAAAACCGAGGTACGGAGGCAGTAGTCAATCCATGGTTGATCGTCAACGGTAAGCGATGGTGGCGATCCTATGCGGACATTCTGGATAGTATTTTGACGGAGGCCATGTCTGACAAGGAGAAGGCTCGAGCTATCTGGGAATTCGCCAGATCAAACCGGTACCACAATACCACTGCGGACGATGAAGTCAAAGATACGATCAAAATGCTCAATATCTACGGTTACTCACTGTGTTGGGACGAGGCCTACACCGTATCTAATCTGTGGCAGGCGGCAGGACTCATGGTTCGACGTGGCGTGCCTCATGGCCACTGCACAACGGAGGTATTCTTTGGTGGCGCATACCATCTGCTGGACAGTGATGAACACCTACTTTTTCTGCTCCGCGACAATGAAACTATAGCTTCAGAAGAAGATTTAGCACGCGACCACGATCTGGTAAAGCGAGGACATGCTTACGGTATACTGAGCCCTGAAAATCGGCAGACCAGTGAACGTGCGGCGGCTCTCTTCGTTTACGATGGTCCGCGCAGTGGGGGGCGTGACGTAATCGGATCACATACCATGGACATGACCTTGAGGCCTGGTGAAGCCATGGTTTGGGAATGGGAAGATCGGGATAAGTATCACGGCCATTGGGAAAAGCCACCCCGGTCCTGCAATGGACGTATGCAGTATATGCTTCCGTTGAATGAGGGGTTCGAAGAGTGGTGCGAGAGTGTTGAGAATATGGAGGCGACGGATGATGGACTACAGCCCACAGATCTCGAAACGGAGTCCGTAGTATGCTTTCGTGTTCGCAGCCCGTACGTCATCGTCGGGGGAAAAGTGATATTCTCAGGCACAAACGCCCGTCTCGAAATCTCGTTTGATAATGAATACTGGGAATATGTGACGTCTATGCCAGGGCAGCGTCCGCGTGTTATCCCGTTGGACGATCATTTTCCTGCCGAGGGGACGGCCAGATATGAGTATGTTCTGAGACTCAGCGGTCACGGAATCCACGTTAAACGCATGTTCATTGAGACAGATCTACAAATGGCGCCTCTATCACTTCCGGCTCTGGAAGTAGGTGAGAATTCCATCGAATACATGGATGAGAATGCCGGTACGCGTAACATCCAAATCACGCATGGCTGGTACGAAAAAAGTGATGTTATTCCGCCAGGCCGGCCCTCAGGTCCAATTTTCCCGAGTGATGGTGCCGAGGTTGCCGGTACCCAATTCACTTTTGCCTGGGCAACCGTGGACGAGGCTTCGGACTACATGTTTCAGCTCAGTTCCCATGAGGACATGCGTTACGCACTATCGCCTGTCTTTGAGAAACTCAGTTCAAAAACACCTGCGGAAGGAAGAGCCGAATGGACCATACCGGAGGCCGGGCTGTTGAATCCCGATCAGGTCTATTTCTGGCGGGTTCGGTGCCGTAATTCAGCGGGTCTATGGGGGAGGTGGAGTGAGACGTGGCGCTTCGCGGCATTGGCGCCGGCTGTACCACGCAACCTACGGATTGATGCGAACTGGGATTCGCGGACGCTTAATCTGACTTGGGATGCTCCGGAACATGGCACACCGGTAAGCCATTACGAATTATATGGAAGTGACGAACGTGGATTCAGTATCAGCCGGGAAGCCTATGAGGCCGTCGTCGGAGGTGAGATGGGCGTTGAATCGTTCCCGGAGAATTTTCTGACTACGGTCGAGGATACTTCTGTTAGTTTGACAGATATTATTGGGCGCAAAGGAAGTGCCCTCCCTTGTTTCTACAGGGTGGTCGCGGTAAATGGGCAAGGCATGCGAAGTGGACCTTCAGAATTCGTCTCAAGCCCCAGACCCTTCATTCACTCTCAGCCACCGCGGAGGATTACAGCTTCAAAGTCCGCTATTTACCAGGTAGCGGCGGTTCGGTCTCTGGGGGATCTACGGGCTCTCAGCAAGGGAGCAACGCGCTACAAGATTGCGTATCGCGACGGTGATGTCCTGACCTATATTCTTGATGAGGGGCCGCCCTGGCTTGTACTCGACAAGACTGGACAGTTGACGGCATCGCCGGGAGCAGATGCTGTCGGCACCCATACGGTCACCATCCGAGTGCAGAATGGTCAGGGCGGCGTTGACGTACAGGGATTCGATCTGAGGGTGGTCGAAGCCTAGTCTTTGGTACACAGGTACTTCAGGTTCCGATCTCCAATTCGTCCAGTGTGAGGCGAAAGCCGGGCACAAAAGTCTCCATGAAGTACGCTACCTCGGGAAGCTCCATTTCCTCCACGCTAGTTCTCAGGGTAGTTTCCGCGTCTGCGAATTCCCTGTTTCCAGCACCAATTTCCTCCAGGCACTTTAGATAGGCACATAGCTTGTCTGCAGCCTTAACAAGCGCTACATGATCTTCCTCGCTTGCCTCTGGCACTAGAATGCCATCGAATGTGCGCCTCAGATCATTTGGCAACATGTCCTGGAGCTTTCTCGTGGCCGTTGATTCCAGTGCCTTGTAGGCTGAGTTGATTTCAGGATTGGAATACTTTACTGGGGCAGGTAGATCACCTGTAAACACCTCGCTCGCATCGTGATACAGTGCCAGGACAGCAATGCGGTCGGGGTTCACGTCGCCACCAAATCGCTCATTCCTGATTACCGCCAAGGCGTGGGCTATCATGGCCACGCGGGCGGAGTGTTCCTGAATATTCTCCGGATATGTGTTACGCATCAGCCCCCAACGCTGTATGAACTTCATGCGCGACAAATAAGCGAAGAAATTACTCATGGCTCAGGAAATGCCCTGGGGATACTCGAAGGAGGGGGATGCAACTACGGTACGATATCCAGATTCATCGGATGCGTATTGTGCTGCGGCGATGGCTTCCTTAACCGTGGAGTGGTACGAAAGAAACTGGTTCTTTTGTATACCCGTCACGAGGGGTCACTCAGTACGTAAACGGCCTCGGTTGTGCCTGCAGGTAGGTTGGGGGATCCCGGAGCGGGTATATTGGGAAATGAAGTAAATAGTCT
>JABIQT010000109.1 GCA_018667995.1 Candidatus Latescibacterota bacterium | reverse complement strand
GCACCCAGATGTCGCGGGTAAGCGAGAATGCCGGTCCCTGTTCGCGGGAAGCGACCGCGACATGGCGGCCATCCGGTGAGAGTGCTGGAGTCTGCATGCGTGCCTGGTCTCTGCCGACGGTCCCTGAGATCCTCCCCGAACGATCAACCCAAATCATGCGATGGACTCCGGGGACGGCCAAACCCGGCGCGCTGTAGAGCAGTGTTCCGTCGTGGGAAACACTCGGGATCTGAGTGCCATCCGTAACCAGGAACGGCTGGCCGGTCACTGCCAGTTCATCCACGTCGAAGCCCACGGCCCACACGCTCGTCGGTACCGTACCAATACCACTCGTACCTCCCGTGTAGCCTCGTTGGTAGATGAGATGTCCTGAAGGTGCAAATGCTGGGAATGCGAGTATATCGTCCTCATGACGAACCAGTGTGATGCGTTGGGTCCCGACAATAGCCGCCAGTGTTCCCGTCCCGTCCTGCATCGTGATGGAAGCGATCAGCGTCTTACCGTCCTGCAACAGGGCCGGATGGATAATGCCCCGTTCACCAGCCAATGTGTCGGGCATCAAATACGGTTCCGGTGATCCTCCTCCGGCCGAAACATGCATTAGTCGACCCGCCGCCGGATCGGGAAAGTTGTTGGTCACACCGAAAATCATCCGTCCTTCGGACGTCCAGGCAACTCCTCTGGGCCAGGCGCCGGGAGGCAGTTCGCAGACTGGCGTACTGTTTCCACCATTTGCCGGGATCGTGCTGAGTGTGAAGATTTCGGATTCGAGCTCAAAATATCCGACGAAACGACTGTCGCTGGAGAAGAACGGCCGCATGCCGTTCGGTGACAGGTTCCGGGATTCGGTATGAGCAAGATTTCGTAGCCAGATGCTCGCATTTTGGACGCCGCCGAGTTGGAATGCCACGAGTTGTCCGTCCGGTGAAATGACAGGTCCAGCCTGCGGGCTGACCCAGGCGTCCAGGGGCAGGTTAAATCGGCGTAGCCGAGGTGGATCTGTAGGATTTGGAGCAAGGAAGGGTACTGCCAAAGCCGTGGCAACTACAAGCAGGACCATAAGTGACCATGCGGCTGGCTGTTTCCAAAATGGAGTGACGGTTCTGGATTCAATGGTACTAGCCTCCACAAGGACGACACCGTTTTTAACTTCGGACTTCACGTCGCACAGATCTCTATGTAGCTTTCTGGCGCTCTGTGTGCGCTCTTTACGGTCTTTCCGCAGACAATTATCGATGACGTGCCACAGAAGATAGGGTATATCTGGTCTTAGCTCCGTGACCTTCCTGGGCGATGCCTCCATAATCTTGCCGATGACGGATTCCAGTGTCTTACCTTCGAAGGGCCTACGGCCCGAGACCGCCTCATACATCACCACACCGAGGCTGAAGATGTCAGTTCTGGCATCGGTCTCATCTCGCTCAGCCTGCTCAGGACTCATGTAATGGGGCGTACCCACGAGCTGTCCACCTCCGGTAATACTTGGGAGCCCAGGGCCGCGCATAGTCATGGTCTCGTCTTCTGAGGCAGGATCTGAATCGAAATCGCCGAGGGTACCCACTTCGCCTGGGTCGATGATTCGCGCCAAACCGAAGTCGAGAATCTTCGGCGTGCCGTCGGCCGTGATCATGATGTTGGCGGGCTTAATATCGCGGTGGATGCGGCCCTGTGCGTGCGCGTGGGCCAAGGCGTCCACAAGAGGTATGAAGGTATTGAAGAACAGATCCAGTTTGATGCCGTCAGATGGAAGGTGCTTGGCCAGCGTCTCACCGTCCACGTGCTCCATCACGATAAAATGGATATCTCCGTCTTCCTCTATGGAGTGGACAGTCGCAATGTTGGGATGATTGAGGCTGGCGGCAGCCTTGGCTTCACGGCGGAACCGGGCAAGACGTTCTGGGTCACTACGAACTGCATCAGGCAAAACCTTGATGGCAACCTGACGATCCAGTTTGCTATCCTCAGCAAGGTATACCTTGTATATTAGATTTTGATCGTGATGATGTGTTTTGCAGTCCTTGTTGTTCAACCGCCGGACCAGCCCGTTAGACTTCTGATCGGAACAGATCGTGGGAGAGCTTGGGGCGGTCCGGCGGTCACT
>JABIQT010000763.1 GCA_018667995.1 Candidatus Latescibacterota bacterium | reverse complement strand
TGAATCAGGGCTTCAGATAGATGGATAAGTCGATCCTCGACGTGGTCCATTCCGACTTCAAGGAACAGTTTGAGAGCCGCTCCCAATCCTGAAATGCCGATGGTGTTCGGCGTGCCACATTCAAACCTCCGGGCATCAGGCGCCAGTTCGAATGTATAGGTATCGTAGACACCCGGATGGGCCATGGCCCCACACCCTATCTCGTGCAATTGCAGGTGCTCCATTATCTCGGGAGAACAATAGAAGACGCCAGATCCTTCCGGAGCCATCAACCATTTGTAACTCGCTCCAGTGAGCACGTCAACTGGCGTCTGAGCCAGATCTACCTTGATATGCCCGAGAGACTGTATGGCATCGACCACAAACCATACACCTCGCTCCCTGCAAAGGGCGCCCACAGACGCAATGTCACTGCGATATCCGTTACCAAATTGGATGTGGCTCATTGCCACCACGCGCGTACGATCATCCAAGGCGTCTCGGATGTCGTCCGTCGCAATACGTCCGTCCGTGGCCTCGACGAATCGGACTTCCACACCTCGCGATTGCAGGTTCAACCAGGGAAAGACATTCGCTGGAAATTCTAGAGAGTTCAGAACAACGTTATCGCCGTCTTTCCAAGGTAACCCACTGGCGACAAACGATATCCCCTCGGATGTATTCTTAACGAATGCAACCTGCTCGGAAGGCGCATTGATAAATTCCGCCACCAGACCGCGTGCTTCATCAACTCCGCGATCCCACTGACTGTGATGGATCGCGGCAAATTCGTTCTGATCTTTCAGCAGCAATTCCATGGCATGCCGGACCCGTGTAGAGATCGGCGAGCAGGCAGCGTGGTTCAGATAGGTATTCGACAGCGTAACGGGAAATTCGTTTCGGATTTGATCAAGATTCAACAAGACAGGGGCTCCGAGTATATACAAATAAACCACCAGACCTATAAGGATCTGATGGCTATTTGCGTACGTAAAATATGGTCGATCGAAATGGCGAAATCAGAAGCCCGCAACGGCCTCTTCTACAGTATCATGAATATGGAAGACAGATCCCAAACGAGCGATAACAACGAGGACGTTATGGGTCCTTTCACTCAGGTTAGCGAGTTTCAGATCACCGTCAATCTCCCGAAGTGTCTTGGCGCCACCAACCAACGCACCAACGCCAGCACTACTGATCAGATCAACACGGCTTAGATCAGCCACAACCTTTATGGAGCCGTCTTCTTTAAGCTGACGCAGGCGATTATGGAAGTCTGTAACTTCGGGATCTCCAAGAAAACCACCACTCAATTGTACGACGACGACTCCGCCCTCGGAATGCTCTTTCATTGCCATAGGAATATCCTCTCAATAGGGGTTCACACGCAAGAACACTATATTGTCGACTGTCCATTTGTTTTTAATTTGGGTGCTAAGATAATAGCACTGGTGTACATGTGCAAGCGAAACATAATGCGAAAAAGTCATTTTATTCTGTGGGCTCGGAGGTCCGAATTACTAACTCGATGACATGGTATTCACGGCCTACTTGTCCCCGTCCGCTTGATAACCTGGACAGACTCCTTCATCTATATAGGGGCACAGGCCACGGGACACGAGTACGCGGAGCCCTTTTCCCGTCAACGCGGTCTTCAGGCGCTTCTTCGCCTCCCGATGATTCCAAGGATCAATCACTTGCGAGAAATCCGCATGGCACGCCTCAACTACTCCCTCGATGGATAGGGTCCGTTCCTCTTTTATCCCGTCTCTGGTATTCCCAGGCACCGGCTGAAATCCGGAGAGCGCCGTCGTTCCGTTATCAAGGATGATGACAAGTAGATCCGTACCTTGATGAGCCACATTGAACAGAGCGTTGACGCCGAGATGGAAAAAGTCAGAATCGCCGACCACCGCGATGACCGGATCGGATATACCCGCCAGGACCATTCCGGACGCTATTCCTATGCTCGACCCCATGGAATACTTGACATCAAGCAGTTCGAACGGTGCCGTGTTTATTTTGATGGCGCATCCTGGATCCACGACAAATACAGGTTCCAGACCGATATCACCGCTCAATTCCCGCAGAATCTGGAAAACAGGAGTGTAGGGACAGTTTTGAGGAAGGCCAGAAAGACTCGGCATGAGTTTCACCTCATCTTCGGGCCGAAACTCTGATGCTGGTGTCCAATCGCTACAGTAGGTTTTGAGCGACTCGCATATCTGCCAGCGAAAAAGCTCTCCCTCACGGGATACGGTTTGATTCAACTTTCCATGAATCGGAGTGGAAACAGCTGCGTCATAGGCAATTCGTTTGATGTGTGCCTCAACGAATGGTTCGTTTTCCTCCAGCACCAATACTGCCTCAACGGATGAAAGAAAATCCGCAATGAGTCGCGGCGGAATGGGGTTCACTATGCCGAGTTTGAGGATTCGGAAATGTTCCACGCCCGATTTTCCAAG
>JABIQT010001089.1 GCA_018667995.1 Candidatus Latescibacterota bacterium | reverse complement strand
TGGTCCGGTGTAAGATTCTTCTTTATATCGTCCGGAACAAGCTCCGCAGAAGTCGGGCGAATGGCTTCATGTGCGTCCTGTGCACTTGCCTTCGTCTTAAAGACTCGTGGACGCCCAGGGACATACTCCTTGCCATACTTGTCTGATATATAAGAGCGAACGCCATTGATCGCTTCTTCCGCGATTCGCGTCGAGTCCGTACGCATATAAGTTATGAGTCCAGTACCGCCCTCATCGTCAAGCTCCAACCCCTCATAAAGTTGCTGAGCGATCATCATTGTTTTCTGTGCTGAAAATCGGAGCCGTCGCGCAGCATCCTGCTGCAAAGTGCTCGTTATGAACGGTGGTCCAGGATGGCGCTGCATTTCTTTCTTCTTAATACTATCGATGATGATAGGCTGAGTCTTGATCGCTGCAACAAGGGAGGTGGCCATCTCTTCATTGGGAATCAGCGCCTTATTGCTGGCGATCTTGAAGAGCTTCATTTCGAATGGCGCGCCTTTTTCTCCTTGAACCAATGCCGTGATGGACCAGTATTCCTCTGCCTGGAAGGCGTTTATTTCACCTTCACGCTCATTGATCAGTCGAAGCGCAACCGACTGAACTCGTCCTGCACTGAGCCCACCGGCTATGATCTTCCAAAGAAATGGGCTGACCTGAAATCCGACAATTCTGTCGAGCACGCGGCGGGCCTGCTGCGCATTGACCTTCTTCTCATCGATTGGGGTAGGGTGTTCGATAGCGGCCTGAACCGCTTGCGCCGTGATCTCGTGGAATAGAACTCGGCCAATGGTAGCCTTGCTCTTTCCAAGCTGACTGGCCACATGCCACGCTATGGCTTCCCCTTCACGATCCGGATCCGTCGCCAGGAATATATGGTCTGCGGTCTTCGCCGCGCCTCGCAGGTCTTTTAGGACCTTTTCCTTGCCGCGTATGGTCACGTACTCCGGCTTGAAATTATCCTGTATATCAATTCCAAGGCCTTTTTCGGGCAGATCCCGAACATGGCCAACGGATGCCTTGATTTCAAAATCTTTGCCAAGAAACTTCTTTATGGTCTTCGCCTTGGCAGGGGATTCTACTATTACTAGTGATTTTGGCATAGTTTTATAACAATCTTAATTGAATGACATAGGTTCGTTCGTGTCATCGGGTGCATCTGGGAATGGAAGCCAAGTCGTGCCGTCTTGACTCAGAAGGACGGACGCGGCGATAGATTTCATGTCATTCAGAGAAATGTGGCGGGCACCAGTCAACATGGCACGCTCGATCATCGTCTCCATTTGCAGATCATCCAGTAATTCAAGGTCTCGAAGCTGAATGAGATAGCCATACGCTTCCGGGCTGATAATGAGCTGTTCTATGGCATGGAGGATTCTGTTCGGTCTGGAAGTGATAGGCGGTGTGGATGCAATCATAGGTTCTGCCTGCTCCTGAAGACGTTCCAATAGCCAAGTGAGAGCTGTAGTAACTTCCTGCTGGGTATATCCCTGCCCAGTGAGGTTTTGCGAAACATCGGAGATATCGTCAAAGTGTCCCTGCTCGTCTTGCATGTGTTGCATGAGTAAAACAAGAATCTCCATGACCTTTTCAGACATGTCCAGCGCCTCCCGGTACCCGGTGTTTCTGTATTGATCGCAAGATCAAACCCATGTGGATGTAGCGGAAGTGCTCCATCCGGTCCTGCAGCGCTGGCAATCTAACAACGGTATTTCTTAACCGCAAGCGCTTTTTAGGTCGAAAAACAAGGGAGTTTGTACCGCAATTCTCTATGATCGCCGACGATCACCATTCGTGATTCCGTTTACCATATGTCCCATATGGACGTCTATTTTGTAGTCTATTTCCCAGCGGACTCTTTAACGTATGCCGCCTATCCTTCAAAGACCTTGCCGATTTCATCTCGCTGGAAAGTTGGCAAATCACATACAGCGCCTTGGCGAATCATTTTGCATCCAGCTTCCTGAGATTGAATACTGCCGATGCGTGCTGATGGAATTCCTGCCTGCTTCAGGGCGTCGATAATGCGAGGGGTAAAGACCGGGTCCACTGTCAGGAGGAGGGCACCTGATGCTATGGATCCCAGCGGATCTAGCTGATAGTGTCTGCAGAGCGCTTCGGGCTCTGGGAGAAGGCAGACGGTGTCGGCTTCCAGGATCAAGCCACACCCAGAAGCGGTTGCCATTTCTCGCAGACCACTGGCGAGTCCCCCCTCGGTGGGATCGTGCATGGCATGGATACCTCCGGTAGCTTGGGCGATCTGTGCATCGCGCACCACGCTGATACCGGGGTCCTGAAGATAGTTCCTGCACCTCGCCAGGAAGGTGGGAGAGAAATGTTCCGCCAGCTCATCGGATTTCTCAATAGCGATCAGTGCCGTGGCTTCAATGGCGATACCTTTGGTCAGTAGGATATCGTCACCTATGCATGTTCCCGATGCAGAAACGATGTCCTTCTTATCCGCTTCTCCAAGCATCTGGCCTACAACAATAGGCCGTGTGAGGCCGTGCGTAATCTCCGTGTGGCCGCCACAGAGCGTTACATTGAGATCCCTGCAAGCCTCGGTGATTCCTTGAAAGATGTGTTCAATTAATTCGGGGGTCGTTGCGTTTTCCGGTAGAAGGAGTGTGGCCAGAAACCACTTGGGTGTTGCCCCCATGGTGGCTATATCATTGGCATTCACATGGACGGCATACCAGCCGATTCGATCTGTCGCGAAGGTTATTGGGTCGCTCTTGGCGACCAGTACTGTCTTATCGAAGGAGATGACTGCGGCGTCTTCACCTATTCCGGGTCCAACGACTATACGCGTATCGTTGGATTTGGGGAGCCGATCAAGTATCCGTTCAAGATCCTCCGCCGGCAGCTTTCCGATTGGATAGGCTTCGTCCATAGATAGATCGATTCTACTCAGGATCTTTGCGTTGGGCGCGCAGGGCTTCCTTTAGGATCTTTCCAGGTTTGAATTTTGCCTTCCGTCGTGCGGGAACAGCAATTCTGTCGCCTGTACGTGGGTTTCTCGCCGAGGGTTTTGGTTTCGTATCCTTTATTTCAAGTGCTCCGAATCCCCTTATCTCGATGCGATTTCCATCGACCAGGTTTTCGCGCATGATGTCAAAGAGACTATCAATGATCGGGTATATCTGAGTCTTCTTCATGTCTAACGCGTCGCTGATTTCATTGACCAGTTCTTTACGGGTGGTTGTCATGCCGATTCCTCATTATTGTGGTTGACCTACGCTTAGAATTCAGTCCGAGATCCTATGATTGCTGACTCACCCCATCTAGGATCCCTACGATGATCGACCGTATAGGACCGCGGGGTACACCTATGATCTCTGATGCCGCCTTTCCTTCCGTGGCGACCATTACCATCTCTCCGATACCCGCCCCTACTGTGTCTACGGCCACCATGGTGTTACCCATTGCCGTTTTTCGATCGGTGGCCAGCGGCTGCACCAGGAGAATCTTGGATCCTTGATAGAGCTCGTGCTTGATGGTTGCCACGATGTTGCCGACTACTCGACCGATTACCATAACTACCCACCTCGACCATGATGGCGGTCGCCCACTTACATAACATCTGGCTCGGTATGAACACTGTCCACAATGCCCACGATGGAGGCATCGGACGCGATGGTTCGTCCATCAAAGGCCAAGGTCGCATCACCACCTCCAACCCAGAAGACCGTATCACCTTCTCCCGCCCCTATAGCATCAATCGCGATCAGCGAAGATCCTTGTGGAGCCAGCAGGTAGTCCAATGGTTGAAGAACATAGAGCTTTATTCCATCAAGCGACGCATCTTTTCGTGTTGCCCAGATCTTTCCTGTCACAATTCCAAGCCGCATGGATCTCTCCGAAAGTACGGATCTATACTCGTTTGAGTCGGATGCCTTTTTCGTTGGCCGTGTCACTGGCCAGTGGCGTGATCAGCGCCTGCGCGTTGATCTCAAGCAGGCACTTCCCTTGCCGTACGGCCTCCAATACAGTCTCTTCTGAAATCACGTGGCAGTTCGTTCTGATCCCTGGATCGCCCGCCTCAGAGACGGCACCCGGAGTGCTTTGATCCGTGACATTCGACTGCATTAGGCCCCGGCGGGTCAGTTCCTCAATGACAGTCCTAACGATGAGTGCTATAAGGCGCTCGGTATCCACTTTAATCCGTTGTTTCTATTTCCTATACTATCCGGAAAGAGTCGACGAGAACGCAGCGACGGGGCCTCGTGTATGTACGGGGCATGGTCGGACCCTCACCGGTGGGACTGGCCAGGGTCCAGGCTGTCGGTCCTTCGCCGCCAAAGCCGAGGCCCGCATAGGACGGTCCATTTTTCACGAAGAGTGTCGTATTCATGTAACGGGCCATCTTGCTGAGTTTTTCAACATTGCGGGAATGCATTAGAGCCGTGTGGTAGCAGGCCTGCTCGACTTCCTTTGCAAATTCAATGGCTTGATCCACATCTTGCACTCTGACCAGCGGCATGACCGGCATCATCTGCTCTTTCCAGACGAGAGGATGGTCGGCAGCTGTCTCAACGAGAATCATCCGGGTATCCGCAGGTGCAGAAATTCCCAGCTCACCGAGGATCTTCAATGCAGATTGGCCGACGAATTTCCTGTTCAAGACGGCATCCTTGCACCCGACGCCGTGCCATTCGTCAAAAATCAGGTCGGTGACCGCCTCTATCTGGTCCCCTGTCAGTTCTACCGTTCTATATGCTTTCAGTTGGCGCTTCAATTCATCCGCGACAGAGTCGACGACAATGATTTCCTTTTCAGACATACAACAGATGTTGTTGTCGATGGTGGACCCGTCCACTATGGATCTAGCCGCCTTCTCAATATCTGCTGTCTCGTCGACGACTACGGGTGGATTTCCTG